>JBEBJC010000882.1:0-3840 GCA_040080105.1 Myxococcota bacterium | reverse complement strand
GTTCCAGGGTGGGAGTTCGAGCTACCGGACGCGCTCGTCGCCCGCCACCCGGCCGGATCGCGGATCGGGTCGCGCCTGATGGTCGTGCCGCGATCCGGCGGTGAGGTAGACCACGCGCGGTTCTCGGAGCTCCCCGACCGGCTCGAGCCCGGCGACCTGTTGGTCGGCAACGACTCCCGGGTGATGGCGGCGCGGGTCCGCGCCACGCGAGCGTCGGGCGGCGCGGTCGAGCTGATGTTCCTCGAGCCCGGCCCAGGTCCGATCCCGGCGTTGGCCCGCCCCGCGCGCAAGCTCCGTCCGGGGGAGGTGCTGCAGGTGGCCGGTGGCGGCACGATCGTGGTGGAGTCGGTCGGCGGCGGCGGCGTGGTGCGGGTGCGCACCGACCCCGAGCCGACCGAGCTGATGGCGGCGTGCGGCGAGATCCCGCTGCCGCCGTACCTCGGGCGGTCCGCCGAGCCCGCGGATCGCGAGCGGTACCAGACGGTGTACGCCCGCCCGCTCGGCTCCGCCGCAGCCCCGACCGCCGGCCTGCACTTCGACCGGCCGACGTTCGAGGCGCTCGAGCGGCGCGGCGTGGGGTTCGTGACGGTCACGCTGCACGTCGGGCTCGGCACGTTCCGCCCGGTGCGACCGGAAGACGTGGAGCGGGGCGAGCTGCACCCAGAACGGTTCGCGATCCCGACCGCCACCGCCGACGCGATCCGACGGACCCGCGCGGCCGGCGGGCGAGTGATCGCGGTGGGCACGACCTCGGCTCGCGCGTTGGAGTCGGCCACCGCCCTCGGGGAGCGGATCCCGTCCGCGGGAGAGGGGGTCACCCGCCTGTTCGTTCAGCCGCCGTACACGTTCCGCGCGATCGACGGCCTGATCACCAACTTCCACCTCCCGGGTAGCTCGCTGCTGATGCTGGTCGGCGCGCTGATCGGTCGCGATCGGCTGCTGGCGGCATACGCAGAGGCGGTGCGCTCGGGGTACCGGTTCTACTCGTATGGCGATGTCATGTTGCTCGTTTGAGGTGCTCGGCACCTGCGGCAAGGCCCGGATCGGCCGGCTGCGCCTGCCCCACGGCGACGTCCCCACCCCGGCGTTCATGCCGGTCGGGACGCGCGGGACCGTGCGCGGCCTCGATCCGGACGAGCTGCGCGCGGTGGGGGCGTCGATCGTGCTCGCCAACACCTACCACCTGTGGGTGCGGCCCGGTCACGAGGTCGTCGCCGCGCTCGGCGGTTTGCACGGGTTCATGGGGTGGACCGGCCCGATCCTCACCGACAGCGGCGGGTACCAGGTGTTCTCGATGCGCGACCGCCTGGTGGTGTCGGAGGAGGGGGTGCGGATCCGCTCCCCCGAAGACGGGGCGTGGCGCGACCTGACCCCGGAGCGGTCGATCGAGGTCCAGGAGGCGCTCGGGGTCGACGTCGCGATGGCGTTCGACGAGTGCCTCGAGCACCCGGCCACCCGCGAGCGGGCGATCGCGTCGACCGAGCGGACCACCCGCTGGCTGGCCCGGTGCCTCGCCGCGCGCCGGCACCCCGAGCGGACCGCGATGTTCGGGATCGTCCAGGGGGGGCTGTACGAGGACCTGCGGCGCGACCACGCTCGAGAGCTCACCGAGCTCGACCTCGACGGGTACGCGATCGGCGGGCTGTCGGTCGGGGAGCACCGCGACGAGCTGGTGGCGTTCGCCGAGATCAGCGCCGACGCGCTCCCACGGAACAAGGTTCGGTACCTGATGGGGGTGGGCCACCCGATCGACATCGCCGACGCGGTGCTGCGCGGCGTCGATCTGTTCGATTGCGTGCTGCCGACGCGGGCGGGCCGGCACGGGCAGGTGTACACCCGCCAGGGGCGGCGGAACCTGAAGAACGCTCGGTACCGCGCCGACCCGGAGCCGTTGGACCCAGCGTGTGACTGTCCGACCTGCACCCGGTTCTCGCGCGGGTACCTCCGCCACCTGCACCAGTGTGACGAGCTGCTGGGGAAGCGGCTGCTCACCGTGCACAACCTGGCGTACTACCAGGCCTTGATGGCGGAGCTGCGCGGAGCGATCGCGTCGGGCGACCCGGTGGCGCTCGACGCGGTCCGAGCCGGCGCCGAGCGCGCGAGCCGGTTGGCCGACTAGCTCCGGGGCTCGAGCAGGGCGGTCGTGCCGTCGGGGAGGTGGGCGAGCAGCTTCGGCGTCGCGCCGTCCAGCACCGCGAACACGTTCACCACCACGTCGGCGCCGAGGTCGGGCACGTCGAAGATCACGTCGGCCACTGCGTCGTTGTCGAGGTCGAGCCCGACCGCGTACGCCCCGGCCGCGAGATCGAGCGACTGGACCTCACCCTCGTCGAAGTCGGAGATCAGCGTGGCGGCGAGGTCCACCGCGATCACGTCCACCTGCCCGACGCCTTCGGCGGCGTGCACCACCTGGAGGCGGATGCTCCCCACCGCCAGCCCTGCGACATCGTCGACGAGCGGCAGCGCGGCGACCACCGCGTTGCCCCACGCCACCGCCGAGTACGAGACCCCGGGGGACAGCGTGAGATCGAAGTCCAACGCCGCCGGGTCGGGCGCGCCCTGGCCCGCCGCCGACACCTTGAAGTTGTGCGGCCCGGGGGTCACCGGCAGGTACCCGGTCCCGCTCGCGAACTCCAGGCCGGCCACCGCCGGCCCCCCGTCGTCGACCCACACGTCCACCGCGGGCGTCGTCGGCGACGCGTGCAGCACGCGGACCGAGGCGGGCGCGTCGGCCGGGACCACCGCGACCGTCCCGTCGGGGAGGTGCGCGACCAGGCTCGGGCCGCTGGCGTCGAGCACCGCGTACACGTTCGCGAACGTCCCGCCGCCGAGATCCGGGACCGAGAACGTGTAGTCGGCGACGCCGTCGTCGGTCGCGTCGAGCCCGATCCACAGCGGGCCGGCCGGCACGTCCACCGAAGCGGTGGCGCCGAACGGCACGTCGGTCAGCACCGGCGCGACGGCCCCGAGGTCCCACAGGTCGACCTCGCCGACGCCGTCGGCTCCGTGGCTGATCTGCAGGCGGGTGTCGGTCGCCGCGAGGCCCGTCGCGTCGTCGACGAGCGCGAACAGCGCCAACGCGCCGGTCGAGACGTTGCCGTACGCGGTGGCGGAGTACTGGGTGTCCTCGGCCAGGTCGAGGGTGAGCGTCAACACGGCGGCGCCGACGCCGGCGCCGGCGGGCGCGATGTCGAAGGTGTGCGTGCCGACCGGGACCGGCAGGTACCCGGTGCCCGCGAGGTACGGCACGTCGGCGAGCGCCTCCACGCCGTCCACGAACACGTCGACCGGTCCTGCGTCCGGCGACAGGTGCAGCACCCGGACGCTGGCCGTGGCCGGCACCGCGGTGTCGGTGTCGGCGTCGCTGTCGGCGTCGGCGTCGGCGTCGGCGTCCGTGTCGCTGTCGGTGTCCGCGTCGGCGTCGGTGTCGGTGTCGGTGTCGGAGTCGGTGTCGGTGTCCGTCTCCACCCCAGAGTCAGTGGTGGTCTTGTCCCCACCGCAGGCCACGAGCGCGACGGCGCCGAGGATCCACACGACATTATTCAGCATTATAGCGTCCTCCTGGAAGTTCTGAGGGCGCGTATCGAATCGGACCACTCGGGCGCCAAGGCAAGTACGCACAAAGTGTGTACAACCATGTGCAAAGCGCGCGGGCACGGGCGTGCAAGTTCGACATTCGTGGGTTGTCACGAATGTTCGCTGAATTTCGACGGGATGGGAGGCCCAGGGAGAGCCGCAGCTCCGCACGACGGAGTCCGAGACCGACTTCGGCGCTGCGTGCCGCCCCCTCACCCCGGCCCTCTCCCCCGCTGCGGGGGAGAGGGGGATCGGCCAGGACAT
>JBEBJC010000881.1:0-3854 GCA_040080105.1 Myxococcota bacterium | reverse complement strand
GTGCCGGAGTCGACCGGGGTCGGGGGAGTGGTGGGGCCGGCCGTGTCGATCGCGGCGGGCTCGTCTGCCGCGGCGGGGACGTCGGGCTTGTCGTACGCCTGCAGCGACGCCCCGCAGCCGGTGACGAGCCACGCGACCCCGGCGAGCGTCGACGGGATCCGAACGATCGAGGTTGTCTGCGATCTCCGGATCACTCGGGTCCTCCCTGGGGTGTCCCGACGGCGCGGCACTCTAACGTGCCCCGACGGCGCTCGCTGGCAGAAACGAGCGAGACCGATCTTCCTTTCAGTCGCCCTCGAACAACGCGGCCCACCACCCTTCGAATCCGTCGGTCTCGACCACGGCCCGCAGCCGATCGGCGATCAGCTCGGTGGTGGTGTTGGTCCACACCTCCGCCAGGCCGACCTCGGCCAGCCAGGCCCCGAGCGTGCCGTCGCCGGTCTCGGCGAGGATCGACTCGATCCGCGCCTCGGCCCGCGCCACGAAGTCGGGTTGGGCGACCATCGACCGCACCGCGACCACCAGCACGTCGACCGCGGTCTCGGGCTTCATCTTGTCGGTCTCGTTCGCCAGCTCGCGGATCGGCGTGTCGAGCACCACGTCGAGGATCGCGAGCCGCAGCTCCCCGAACGAGGCGGCGTGGGTCGGGTCGGCGGCGTACCGCGCGATCGTGCGCATCGCCTCGGTGGTGGCGCCGGCCACGAAGTCCTTGATCCGTCCCTCGAACGCCGAATCCACCTCCTCCTTCACCGCCTCCACCAGGTTCTCGGCCATCCCTCCGAGGTTCCGGCCGACGTTGCCGAACAGCCCCTTGCCGCGGGCGGCCGCGCGGCGGCCGAGCCCGCCGAACATGCCGCTGTCCCACTCGGACAGCCGCCGCCGGAAGCGAGTGACGGTGTCGGTGAGCACCAACCGCACCAGGTTTCGGATCGCCGGCTGGTCGATGATCCGGAACACCAGCTCCTCGTCGGGCGCGTACGGCCGCCCCAGCAGCTCGCGCAGGGGCTGGTGCGCCTCCTTGGGGAGGAACCCGCGCAGGGGGCTCTCCTCGGCGCCCCACCGGCCTCGCTCGGACGCGATCCGCCGATCGACCCACGATCTGAGGAGGTCGCCGCGCGACCCGGCCTCGAGCACCGCCGCCAGCTGGCTCGCCACGAACCGGGGCTTCGCGAGGGTCGCGATCGGGGTGAGGGTGGCCTGCTCGACCGTCATCCGCGCCAGGTCGGCGAGGGCGCGCGAGCTCGGATCGCGCAGCCTGGCCAGCGCGCGGCGCGCGCTCGGGTCCATCGCGTGGCTCATCGGGATCCGTCCTCGGTGATCAGGGGGACCTCCTCGGGGGAATCTAGCGCGAACCGAGGGCGCCGACGACCGCGCGGATGTGCGCAGGACCCGCGCCGCAGCACCCCCCGACCGCGGTGGCCCCGGCGGCGACCCACTCGAGCGCCCGCGCGGCGTACACCTCCGGCCGGAGCCGCGCCGGCCCGAGGCCGCCGTTCGCGTACACCCCGAACGGGCGCCCACTCGCGGCGAGGGCGTCGAGGTACCGGGCGCACCGGTCGGCCGGTACACAGTTCAGCAGCACGCGCTCCGCCCCGGCCTGCGCGGCGGCGCGCGCGGCGGAGGCGACTGCGGCCGGCGACGACAGCGCGTCGTGGGGGCCGCTGGTGAACGAGACCCACACCGGCAGCCCGGTGCCCAGCGCCGCGTCGATCGCGGCGCGCGCCTCGTTGCCCGGGGTGAAGGTCTCGCACAGGATCAGGTCGACCCCGGCGCGCGCGAGGGCCGCGGCGGTGGCCCGGTGCTCCGCGGCCGCGGTCGGCGGGGAGCGCTCCGGGTGCCAGCAGTCCTCACACGGCGCCAGGCTCCCCGCGACCCGGTGCCCGGCGGGGACGGCCCCCCGCGCCAGCCCGACCGCCCGGTCGAGGGCCTCGTGCCAGCCGTCGCCGTACGCCCGCGCGGTCGTGCGGAACGTGGCCGCGGTGTGCACCGTCGCGCCGGCGTCGGCATACGCGTGGTGGAGGGCCGCGATCGCGCCGCAGGTCGCCGCCGAGCGGAGGGGGCGCGCGGACCAGTCCGTGCCGGCGGTGTCGAGCCCGGCCGCCTCGAGCTCGGTCCCGAGCGCGCCGTCGAGCATCGTGATCTGCACGCGAATCGCCCCCCCGTTGTGGTCGGTGATCGGTTGTGGTGCACAATGTCGCCCGGGAGCGGCGGTGGTGGGAGAGGCGAGCTGCCTTGCGCTGGTGCAAGTGGTGGGCGCGGCGGCGCTGGCGGCGCGTGTTCCGGCGGCGTTCGCCCGCGCGGAGGTGGTGCTGCGGCAGGCGGTCGACGCGGTGGCGGCCGACGCCGGCGGCCGGATCGTGCCCTCGTCCACCCGCGGGCTGCTGGTGCAGTTCGACGAGCCGGCGCCGGCGCTGAGGTTCGCCTGTCGGCTGCAGGAGGTGCTCGTCGACGCGGATTGGCCGGCCACCTTGCTGGTGCGCCCCGAGGCGGCGGTCGAGCGGGGCGAGGGGATCGTGCTGTTCCGGGGTCCGCGGGTGCGGGTGGCGCTGCACCGCGGCCGGGCCGAGCTCGAGCAGGCGATCGGGATCGAAGGCCCGGCGGTGTACCAGATCGCGCGGATCGCGTCGATCGCGCACGGCGGCCAGGTGGTGATGTCGTCCGAGCTCCACGACGCGCTTCCGCCGGTCGCCGGGGTGGTGATCCGACCGCTCGGTCCCCACGTGCTCGACGGGGTCGACGGGGAGTCCGAGCTGCACGAAGCCCAGCCGAGCCTGCTCGCCGACCGGACGTTCCCCGAGCTCGCGTCCCAGTCGCACCGCCGATCGAACCTCCCCACCGGCGAGGAAGGGGCGTCGGGGCGGTTCGGGGACCTCGGTGCGCTGACCGAGCTGCTGGCCTTCGGGGTGCGCGTCGTGTCGATCACCGGCCCCACCGGGGTCGGCAAGTCGGTGTTGCTGCGTCAGTTCGCCCGGGCGCGGATGGTCGACCCCCGGTTCACCGGCGGCACGTGGCTCGCGCGGCTCGAGGCGTCGTCGGTGGGCGCGCTCGTGCGCTCGGTCGGCTGGGCGCTGGGCGTCCCGCTGGACGAGGCCGCGTCGCCCGAGGCGGCGATCGATCAGCTGCGGTTCGCGCTGACCGCGCGAGGGCGCCTGCTGGTCGCGATCGACGGCTACGGCACGCTCGACCCGCAGGGGGTCGGGGTGGTGGACCGGTGGAGCCGGGCGGCGTCGCTCCTGACCCTGGTGGTCGGCACCGAGCGCCGGCTGGCGATCGACGGCGAGGTCGCGTACGAGCTGCGCCCGTTGCCGATCCCGATGGGGGACAACCTGCGCAACGCCGACGCGGTCCGGCTGTACGCGAACCACGCCCGCGGGGTGGACGAGGACTTCGCGGTCGAAGATCCGGCGGTGGTGGCGCAGCTGGTGGAGCGGATGAAAGGTCGGCCGCTGCCGGTCCGGTTGCTGGCGGGGTTCGTGGACCGCCTCCCGCCCGACCAGCAGCTCGACCGGGTCGTGGCCGGGTCACTCGACGCGAGGGGCCTGCTCGACTTGTTGCTCGACCTGCTGGACCCCGAGGAGACCGCGGTGCTGCTCGCGGGCTCCGCGCTTCGGGGGAGCTTCGACGTTCGGGCGATCGACGACCTCGGCTCGGACCCGCTGCCGGTGGTCGTCCGGCTGGAGCGACGGGGTCTGGTGCGCGCCCACCCCGACCTCGGGGCGCCCCAGGTGCACCGGTACGCGGTGGACACCCGGATCCGCGAGCACGTGTTGTCGCGGCTGCCGCCCGAGGATCGGCAGGTCCTCGGAGAGCGGCGCGCGCACCAGCTGGTCCGGTGGTGCGAGCGGCTGGCGCAG
>JBEBJC010000880.1:0-3856 GCA_040080105.1 Myxococcota bacterium | reverse complement strand
CGTCGCCCGACAGCGCCACCGATCGCCCGAGTCGCGGGCGGGGCCGAGGGGTGGGGACCAGCGCCACCAGCCGCGGCGCCCGGCTCAGGGTCGCCATCAGCCGGAGCCGCGCCCCGGACTCCGCCTCGGGGTCACCGGCCACCACCTTCAGCGCCTCGGCGAACAGCGGCAGGGCCGCCACCGGGCCGCGCCGGGTGGCCTCCGCCCGCCCGGTCTCCGCCAGGCGCTTCGCGAGCTCGCGACGGGATCCGTGCGCCGCGCTCGCCTCGCGCGCGCGGGCCGCCTCCAGCGCGCGGTTCTGCCACCCGAGGACCGCGGTGGCGAGCGCCATCGTGACCGCCGCCGCGAGGGTGAACCCCACCAGGGCCCGGTTCCGCCGGGTGAACCGCGCCGCGAGCTCGAGCGAGGAGTACCGGTACGCCCCCACCCGCGCCCCGGTCAGGTAGGCCTCGACCTGCTCCGCGACCTCGCCCGCGTCGCGGAATCGATCCGCTCGCTCCGGGGACAACGCCTTGTCGGCGATCGCGGCCAGCTCGAGCGGGGCGTCGGCCCGAACCGAACGCACCGACCGGGTGCGGCCCGCGCGGGCGAGGACCAGGGCGGTCAGCGGTCCGCCTTCGAACGGGGGGCTGCCGGTGAGGATCTCGAACAGGATCGCGCCCAGCGCCCACACGTCGGTGCGCTCGTCGACCGACCCCGGCTCGCCCGCCGCCTGCTCCGGGCTCATGTAGCCGGGCGTGCCGAGGATGGTTCCCACCTCGGTCTGTCCGGTGGTCACTCCCAGGGTCGCCGACACCGCGGGCTCGGGGTCGCCCTGGAGCTTCGCGATGCCCCAGTCGAGCACCACCGTCTCGCCGAACTCCCCGATCATGATGTTCCGCGGCTTCAGGTCGCGGTGCACCACCCCCTGGCTGTGCGCGTAGGCGATCGCCTGGCACACCACGGTGAACGGCCCGAGCAGCTCGAGGCGCTCGCGCAGGGTGCTGCAGCGGGCGAGCACGTCGGCGAGCGTGTCGCCGCGCACGTACTTCATGGTGAAGTACAGCGCGCCGTCGGGGCGGATCCCCCGGTCGTGCACCGGGACGATCGCGGGGTGCTGCAGGTGCGAGGTCACCCACGCCTCGCGCAGGAACCGCGCGGTCCAGCCGTCGGGGCCCCCGTCCGTCTCGATCGAGGCGCGGACCGGACGGATCAGCTTCATCGCGAGGACCCGATCGAGGTGGAGGTCGCGGACCTTGCGCACCTCGCCCATGCCCCCGCGCGAGACGAGCCCGAGGTCCACGTACCGGCGCTGCACGGCCGGACCGACCTCGGGCTCGTCGAGACCGAACGTGGAGCCCGCGAACTCCCGCGTCCGCGCGGCGTCGACCCGACACGCCGGGCATCCGGCGAGGTGCTCGCGCTCGTGGGGTTCGAGGTCCGACGCGGCGAGGCGATCGGGAGGGAGGTGGGTCATGCCCAGTAGATGTCACGACCCGGCCCGAGATCACACGCCGGTCGGCGACCGAGTGAGACCCGCGACACCGGTCCCGTGATCGCCGGGCGGCCGGGCGGGGAGGCGCAGGGTGAACGTGCTCCCGACCCCGACCTCGGACGAGACGACCAGATCGCCCCCCATCCGGCGCGCCAGCTCGCGCGAGATCGACAGGCCGAGGCCGGCCCCGCCCGCGCGCCGGGTCGAGGAGTCGTCCGCCTGGACGAACCGCTCGAAGATGCGCTCCCGGTCGACTTCGGCGATCCCCGCGCCGCTGTCGGTCACCCCCAGCTCCACCCCGGTGTCGACCCCGCGCGCCGACAGCCGGATCTCGCCCCCGTCCGTAAATTTATTGGCGTTCGAAAGCAGATTCAGCAGGATCTGTCGAACCCGATCGGGGTCGGCCCACGCCACCAGGCCGGCGTCGACCGGGTCCGTGTGAAGGTGGTTCCCGCGCTCGTGCAGCTGAGGCGACACCCCCTCCCCCGCCGTGACCACCGCGCGCCGGACCTCGACCTCGGCCAGCCGGAGCTCGACGCCCCCCTGCTCCACCCGGGCCAGATCGAGCACGTCCTCGATCAGGCGGAGCAAGTGGCCCGCAGCGTTCCGGACCCGCCCCAGGTCCGCTCGGACGTCGGCGCGATCTTCGAGCGCCTCCTCCACCAGGTCGGTGTAGCCGAGGATCGCGTTGAGCGGCGTCCGGAGCTCGTGGCTCATGTTCGCGAGGAACCGACTCTTCGCGCGGGTGGACCGCAGCGCGTCTTCCTCTGCGCGCCGCCGCTCCTCCACCTCGTGGCGCAGCGCGAGGGTCCGCTCGTCGACCTTGTGCTCGAGCTGGTCGACCGCCGCGTCGAGCTGCTGTCGGCGGCGCTCCTCCAGCTGGACCATCGACGCGATGGAGCCCTGGAGGATCGCGCCGACCGACAGCAGGACCGACGAGGTGGCGAGCGCCCGCACCTGTGGATCGAGCGCGACCACCCGCGCGCTCCACGGCCGCAGATCGACACACGCGAACCCCGCGAGGGCGACCGCGACGACCGCGAGCCACCCCCACCCGGCCCGGCTCCCGACGAACATCGTCGCGGCGACCGGCAGCAGGAGGAGCGGCATCACCGACGGGCCGAGCGGCCCGGTGGTGGACCCGGCGACAGCGAGGGTGGTCACCGCGCCCAGCGCGCACGCGAGGTGACCGGCGAGCTCGATCCCGCCGCCCCTCCGCAGGAGCACCAGCGGCAAGGTGAAGGTCTCGAGCAGCGCGAACGCCGCGACGCCCACCCCGACGAACCCGGAGAGCGCCAGCGCCGCGCCGAACAGCGGAGCCAGGGCGACGGTGAGCGTACACAGCGCGGCGATCCGCGCGGCGCGTAGCTTGTCGCCCGGGGACCGCCCCGGGCGATCCGCGAACCAGGCCATCCGTTGTGCCCAGCCGAGCCTGCTCATCTCTCGCGGATCGGTCGCCCGCTCGACGAGCGCGGATCACCTGGGTTTCCGCCGAGCGGCCCACGGCACGCCATCCCTCCGCAGGTTTCGCTCAGCCTCCCCTCGCGAGCCCGGTCCTCGCGCGCGCCACCAGCGAAGCAGCGCCGTCCCACCGGGGATCGATGCGGAGCAGCGCCCGCTCGGCGAGCGCCGCCGCCTCCTCGGTCGACGCGAGCTCCATCCCGAGAAGGTCGAGCTCCACCGTCAGCGGCAGGCAGGGGTCTCCCAGGCGGCGGAGCTCGGCCACGGGGGCGACCAGCAGCGCTGCAGCCTCATCGGACCGCCCCGCGTCGATCAGGAGCCGCGCCAGCCGCACGAGAGGCTGCAACGCGAGGGGGTGGACCGGTCCGTGCAGCCCCACCTCGAGGTCGCGCGCGCGCCGGAGGTTCGCCTCCACGTCCTGCCCGCACGACGCGCGAGCCAGCGCCACCATCGCCTGGTGGTCCGGTCGGTCCCCGGCGACCTCCTCCGCCTGGTCGAGCAGCGGACCGGGCTCGCTCGACCGGATCGCCGCCTCGGTCAGGCACCGGACCCTCGCCTCGCCCGCCGGCGGGTCGAACTCTCGGACCAGCGCCAGGAACTCCTCGGCGGAAGAGTCGGAGTTCACCGTCAGCAACCCGAGCCGAACCATCAGCGTCCAGTCGCGATCGCCGGCCACCGCCGGGCCCAACCGCTCCAGGAACGAGGTGATCCGGCTGGTGAACCCGCTCTGAACCATCGTGCGGGTGTAGGCGAAGTACGGCGTCGTCAGCGCCGGGCTGGCCAACAGGGCCACCCGGCGGGCCTCCTCCGCGATCTCGACCACATCGGGCATCGCAAATCGCTCCCACGCAGCCTTGACGCTCACCACCAGCTCCAGGCACCGGCGGTCCAGCGGCAGCGGCTCGAGCGCCGCCAGCACGG
>JBEBJC010000879.1:0-3859 GCA_040080105.1 Myxococcota bacterium | reverse complement strand
GCGGGGTCCGCCGGCGCGGGCTCGGCCGGATCCTGCGCGAGCGCCACCGCAGTCCACCAGGTCGGGATCATGGCGCCTCCTGCTGCAGGTCGATCGGGTCGAACAGCGCCTGGGCGGCGAACCCGGCCACCTCCACCGTCTTGCCGGTGGCGGGGTCGAGGAACGTGACCAACCCCAGCGCGCTCGTGTGGGTGATGAAGAACCGGCCGTCGGCCAAGGTGCCGATCGCGACCGGGGGAGCAGACAGCTCGATCTCTTCGGTCTGCTGGGTGTACAGGTCGAGCCGGAACAGCGACTCGACCCCCCGCTGCAGCACCAGCGCGTTCAGGTGGGTCTCGTCCGCGGCGAACGCGACCCCGAGCCCGTCGCCCACCAGCAGGAACGGCTCGGTCTCGTCGGTGCGCAGGTCGATCACCTCCATCCCCGGGTGGGTGTCGTACAGCGCGTCGACCCCGGTTCCGCCACCCCCCTCGGCGCGGGTCAGCGCCACCGCGAACTCCGCGGTCGGCGCCACGTGCAGCGACACCGCCGGGTTCTGCAGCCGGTACTCGATCACGTCGTCCGAGCCGAGGTCCACCCGGTACAGGTCGTGCGCGGTGGTGTCGTCCCACAGCAGCGCCTGGTCCCCGGCGACGGTGATCCGGCTCATCGGCTCGTCGAGCGGGAACGTCTCGAGCTCGAACACCTCGTGGTCGAGCAGCTGCACGGTCGCCGCGCCGCCGTACACCAGCACGGTGCGGTCGGCGGCCTCGGCGACCGCCATCGCGGCCGGCGCCGACGCCAGCTCCACGATGTTGATCGCCTGCACCTCGAGGTCGAGCGCGTACAGGTCGGACGACCCGCGCGCGCTGACCAGCGCGTGGTCGCCGCTCGGGGTGAGCGCGATCCCCACCGGGTCGACCACCACGTCGGGGTCGAGCGTGAGCGGGAACGTGACCGTGAGCGCCGCCGGCGACGAGGCCAGGTCGATCACCCCGACCTGGTTCCGCGACACCACCACCGCCCGGATCGCCTGCCCGACCTCGTCCTCGACGAACAGCACCTCGTCTGCGGCGAACCCGACCGGCACGAGCTCACTCGTCCCCCCGTCGAGGTCGACCACCATCACCGCGGTCAGGTTCAGCACCGAGTCCACGTCGATCCCGTCCGACAGGTCGAGGAACGCGATCGCGTGCTTGCCGTCGTCGCTGAACGCCACCCGGTTGTACGCGCCGGACACCGACTGGGCGTCGCCGACCGCGCCGCCGGCGACCAGCGACAGCTCGGTCTCGACCACCAGGTCCTCTCCGTCGCAGTCGGTGAGCGTGTCGACCCGGCGGGCCTCGCGCGCGTCGTCGGTGTCGCACCAGTACCGCTCGACGAACGCGAGCACGGTGCGGTTGTCCGGGGCGCGCGCGATCCGGGTGACCCGGCCCTCGCCCACGTCGATCCGGTCGTACTCGCCCTCGGGGGAGATCAGCGCGAGCTGGCCCGAGGCGGTGAGCGGCACGTACAGCCCGTCGACCGTCGGCAGCGCCCCGCTCGGGTCCCACAGCGGGTCGATCGACTGCTCGAACGAGCTCGGCAGGCGGTTCCAGCCGCAGGCGGCCAGCAAGATCAGCGGGCTCATGGAGCCTCCTCGATGCCGGAGTTGAGCTCGAACCCGGTCAACGTCTCCATCGTGGCGGCGTCGGGGTCGAAGAAGCTGATCCGCCCGAGCGGGTGGTCCTGCGAGATCCACGCGGGCGGCTCGTCGCCGTCGCCGCCGACCGCGTCGGGCAACACGCCCAGGAACGACGGGATCGACGACAACGTGTACTGCTCGTGCAGCAGCGTGTGGTAGTCGAGCACCTCGAAGAACGGGCTGCCGTCCATCACGAAGTACCCGAGGTCGCCGGTGGTGGAGTTCGCGTACGACAGCGGCTCGGCCGGCAGCAGCAGCGGGTTGGCGCGGAAGTCGGCCAGGTCGACCAGCGACAGCGCCCACTCGCCCTGGAACACCGGCTCGGTGTCGGCGCCGTCGGCGAGGGTGTGGAACACCATCAGCGAGCCGCCGGTGGGGGTGACCGCCATCCCGGCCACCGGCTTGACCAGCGGGCGCTCCGACACGGTGTCGGTGGTGCGATCCCACACCCCGAACCGCTCGATCAGGGTCGCGGTGGTGTACACGATCGCCTGGTCGCCGGTCGGGTCGAACAGCAGCGAGCCGTACACCGAGCCCACCGGCAGCGACAACACGGTGGGCACGTCGAACGGCGACGAGGCGTCGAACACCCACAGCTCGGCGCTGTCGCGCGCGACCGCGACCGCGAGGCTCCCGTCGGGGGACAGGTCGAGGTCGGTCGGGTTGTCGCCCGCCGACACCGCGTCGACCTCGCCGGTCTGGAGGTCGACCACCAGCAGATCGGTGGCGCCGAACTGGCGGACCCACGCGAAGCTGCCGTCGGCGGAGACGATCACCTCCTCGGCCGCGGGGGGGTCGAGCTCCCCGGGCGCGAGCTCGATCAGCCGCGGGGCGAGCGCCTGCGCGGTCAGGTCGACCGTGGCGAGGTACCCGTCCGACACGACCACCGCCAGCGCGCTGTCGGGGGTGAACCGGACCATCTTCGGGTTGAACCCGACCGCCATCGGGAAGTGGGCGCCGCTCGGCACCCCGACGAAGCTCACCTCGTTGAACGACTGCAGGCCCTCGGCGGGCGGGTCGTCGGCCCGGTCGCGCGCGATGTTGTGCCACAGCACCGCCCACGCGCCGTCGGGCGACAACACGAGGTCGTTCAGGTTGTCGCGCACCGGCACGGTGAGCTTGTCGAGGGAGTCGCTGTCGATCAGGGTCACCGAGTCGTCGCCGGCGTTGTACACGACCGCGGTGGTGTAGTCGGGGGTGGTGAGCACGAGCTCGGGCCGGGTCCCCACCGAGGTCGTGTCCACGTCCATCGTGTTCACCGCGATCCGGGTCACGGTGTCCCGCTCCGGGTTCGCCACGAACACGTACACGTCGGTCTGGGCCGGCGGCAGGAGCAGCAGGTCGCCCTCCTCCTCGGGCGGCGGGGGCGCCGGGGTGCTGCTCGAGTCGGTGCCGGAGCCGCCGCTCGAGTCGGACGGCGCCGAGCTGCCACTGCCCGCGGAGAACGCGCGGAGGTCGGAGCTCGCGCAGGCCGCGAGCGCCAGGGGCAACCACAGGGATCGGGTGTTCATCGGGACCTCGCCGCGGGGGGTCTGCAGGTTCCGTGCCGAACGCGCGCGGTCGGTGTGGTGCCTGCCTAGAACCTTGTAGCTCGGCGAGGGGCGCCGACGGACCACCGTTTGTTTCACCATCCTCCGGCGGCCGACCGCGACATCGGTGTCAGGGCGCCCCGACCGGGACCTCCGCCCACATCGCGCCGCGCAGGTCTCCGAGCGCGTACCCGACCGCGCCGTCGTCCGGGTACTGCCGCTCGAGCACCGCGCGAACGTCGGCGGCGAGGGTCTCCTTCGGGCCGTGACAGGTCAGGCACTGCGGCCCCACCACGATCGGGCGGACCACCCGCGCCACCGGGCCGTTCGGGGTGGGCTCGATCCGCTCGAACCCGACCACCCCGCCCCCGGTGCGCTCGCCTTGTCGATCGAGCCAGGTCTGGACCCAGTCGGGCCCCGCGTTCCCGGGGTTGCGCAGGCGCAGGGACGCCCGGCCGACCCGCGCGCCCACCTGCCCGCCGACGACCGACTCGGTGAGCGCCGAGGCCTCGATCGAGCAGGTCTCGGCCGCGTCGCTCGGCCCGTGTTGCTTCATCGACTGGATCATCCGCGCCTGCAGGCGCTGGCTCGCCTCGTCGATCAGGCGGTTCGCCTCGGCCAACGCTGCCGAGTCCGCCGTCGGCGGGGCCGGGGCGAACCGCCTGAT
>JBEBJC010000057.1:0-17050 GCA_040080105.1 Myxococcota bacterium | reverse complement strand
CCCCCGCGCCGAGGCCGCCCCCGGCGCCCAGGGCGCCCGTGCCCGCGGGAGGGGTCGAGCGGGTGCCGATGTCGCCGCTCCGGCGCACGATCGCGCGCCGCCTGGTCGAGGCCCAGCAGACCGCCGCGATGCTCACCACGTTCAACGAGGTCGACATGACCCGGATCCTGGCGCTGCGGAAGCAGTACCAGGACAAGTTCGTGGAGAAACACGGGATCAAGCTCGGGTTCATGAGCTTCTTCGTCAAGGCCGTCATCGAGGCGCTCAAGGAGTTCCCCGCGGTCAACGCGGAGATCGACGGTGACGACGTCGTGTACAAGCACTTCTACGACATCGGCGTCGCCGTCTCGGGTCCGAAGGGCCTGGTGGTGCCGGTGGTGCGCGGGGCCGACCGCCTGTCGCTGGCCGAGACCGAGGTGACGATCGCCGAGCTCGCGACCCGCGCCCGCGACAACAAGCTCCGCATCGAGGACTTCGAGGGTGGGACGTTCACCATCTCCAACGGCGGCGTGTTCGGCTCGCTGATGTCGACCCCGATCCTGAACCCACCGCAGGTGGGGATCCTCGGGATGCACGCGATCCAGGAGCGTCCGGTGGGGATCGACGGCAAGATCGAGCTCCGCCCGATGATGTACCTGGCGCTGTCGTACGACCACCGCCTGATCGACGGCCGCGAGGCGGTGTCGTTCCTGGTGCGGGTGAAGCAGTGTGTCGAGGACCCGCAGCGGATCTTGCTCGACGTGTGAGGGCGTGCGCGTAGCGGGCCCGATCCCGGATCGCGGTGAAGGTCTGGTGAAGGCCCGCCGACGTGCCGGGAATGGGCTGTCGTTCTCGCCGGCCACACCGTCGACGAGGGGGAGGGGGCGATCGGCTCTGCGGCGGTTATACGTCGCGGTCCTGGCGCTCGGCGCGCTGGGCGGTACAATCGCCGCCGACCGGAGGCCGATCGGCGGATCAGCAGTCGGTGCGGCGGAACAGAATCGGTCGTCCGGTCGGGGCAAACCCGCCGAATCCCGCCCGATCCGCCGGGTCTCAAGAACGCTACGGAGGGGCAGACGTGAGCGAGCTCGTTCAAACCACAAGTGGGTCCCTCGCGCGCCGGACGGTGTCCGGGGTGATCGGCCTTGCGCTCGGCTGCGCGTTGGCCGCATCCGTCCCTGCGGCCGCGCAGACCGCGGGCCCGCCGTACTCGATCGACGTGGAGTTCCTCCGCCCGGCGTTCGGGCACCAAGGCTTCGCCGGCGTCGACGCGCCGATCGCGAACCGCAACCTCACGCTGCGCTACGGCGCGGTGTTGCAGTACGAGTCGGCCCCGCTCACGCTGTACGAGGCGATCGCGCAGCAAGAGCTCGGCCCGGTGGTCACCAACCGGTTCAGCGGGCTGCTCGGCGCGTCGCTCGACGTGAACCGGGTCACCTTCTCGGTGCTGCTCCCCACCGCCGCGAACTGGGGCACGAAGCAGCCCGCGTTCGGCGCCGACGGGTTCGGCCTGGGCGACGCGGGCGCCAGCGCCCGCCTGATCGTGTTGCAGACCCCGAACGACGTGTTCAACGTCGGCGCTCGGGTGGGGATCGTGCTCCCCACCGGCCGGAAGAACGCGTACATCGGCGAGGATCGGATCCGGTTCGGGTTCGGGGCGCAGGCCGCGCTCAGCGGCGGCCCGTTCACCCTCGCCTCCGACCTCGGTCTCGCGACCCGGTCCACCGTGGAGACGAGTGAGGACTTCGTCGCGAGCAACGAGGTCACCTGGGGCAACGCGCTGCGGTACCGGCTGCCCGACGCGACCCGGGTGGGGCTCAGCGGGCAGGTCCTGACCCGCGCCGGGATGAGCGACTTCCTGCGCGGCGGCGCCGAGAACGCGATCGAAGCGCTCGGCGGGGTCGAGGTGTACCCCACCCGCAGCGCCACGTTCACCCTGAACGCGGGCCGCGGCCTCACCGAGGGCTACGGCACCACCGACTTCCGCGTGATGACCGGCCTCGTGATCGAGATGCCGCCGCCCGAGCCGCCCCGGCCGCGGTACACCCAGGTCGAGCCGCCGCGCCCGCCGCCGCCGCCGCCGCCCGAGATCATCATCGAGGACGAGCCGGAGGTCGTGTTCGAGGAGGGTCAGCTCGCGGTGAAGGTCCGCGACGCGATCTACATCAAGGACATGATCGAGTTCGTGGTGGATACCAACATCCTCCAGGAGTACTCGAAGCCTACCCTGACCGCAGTGGCGAAGATCATCAACGAGGACCCGTACCTCGCCCACGTGGTCATCGAGGGCCACGCGTCCCAGGAAGGGAGCTACGAGCACAACTACACCCTCGCCGAGAGCCGCTCCCGCCGGATCTGGGAGTTCTTCATGGAACAGGGTGTGGCGAAGGACCGGATCAGCTACCGCGGGATGGGCGAGGTCGAGCCGGTGGTCGAGAACGGCATGGCGATCCTCGGCGAGGACGAGGCGTCGCTGCAGAAGAACCGGCGGGTCCGGTTCCTGGTGGTCAAGCAGTTCGAGGGCGAGGACCAGCTGCCCGACTACCCGGACACCCAGATCCTGCCGTGGAACGGCTCGGTCGTGCCGGTGATCGAGCCGCCGAAGCCGCAGCCCGCGCCCGAACCCACCGGACCGAAGCTCGACGAGTACGGGATGCCGATCGACGATGACGAAGACGCCGGAGCCCCGCCGGCGCCGACCACCCCAGGGAAGTGAGGAACCGATGTCGCGTTTGCCGACCCTGTCCCTGGCCCTCGCCCTCGCTGGGCTGTCGTCTCCGGCCTTCGCCCAGGACGTGCTGATCGTCTCCGCGCTCGACAACGAGCTCGGGGCGTTCGGCCTCGACGAGGCGCTGCTGCTGCGCGACATCCTGATGCAGACGAGCGAGTTCTCGTCGGTCTACGTGTGGGACGCCCGGGCGGAGACGCCCGAGCTGACCGACCTCGAGAACTACCATGCGGTGCTCGTGTTGTCCGAGCTCAAGCCCGACGACCCGCAGGCGGCGTTCTCCGACGCGCCGCTGTTGGGCGATCGGCTCCAGCAGTACATCGAGAGCGGGCACGGGGTGGTGGTCGCCAGCGGCGCGTTGCAGACCGGCAGCGAGATCCAGGGCGGCATCGTCGACAACGGCTACCTGCCGGTCACCGTCGGGCTGCGCAAGAACACCGGGATGGACCTGTTCGTCGACCAGAACCCCGGCTACGAGTGGCTCCAGGGCCCGGTGAAGGGCCACTTCTCGGTGTACGGGGTCAACGTCCTGCTCGGCGGCGGAACGCCGTTGACCGGGCTCGAGTTCTGGAAGTCGACCCGCGCGGTCGGGTTGACCGTGCGCCCCGGGTCGGAGGTCACCGCCTCCTGGTCCGATGGCACGCCCGCGATCATCGTGCGCGACTCGGAAGATCTCGCGATCGGGCGCACCGTCGCGGTGAACCTGTTCCACCTGCCGGAGTTCGTGGACACCGACGGCGACTTCGTCCCCGATTGGCCGGAGGACGGCTGGGCCGGCGACGGCGATCGCGCGTTCTCGTCGTCGCTGCTGTGGGCGATGCGGTTCGAGAAGCCGTTCGGGACGCTGGAGAACACCGAGATCTTCCAAGACCTCGACTGTGATGGGTTCGACGTGTCGGAGGAGCTGCCGGTCGTCCTGACCGACGACCTGTGCGACGAGCGGATCGACCCCGCGACCGGCCAACCGTACGTGGAAGACGACTGGTACTTCGACTACCAGTCCCACGAGTGCTACCACTGGCTCGGCCAGGACGACCTCGACAGCGACGGCCTGGTCGGGTTCATCAGCCCGTTCGTCACGGTCACCGACCCGGTCACCGGCCAGACCCGTCCGGTGGGCCAGCCGACCGTGCTCACCCCCGACGGTCAGGTCGCGTCGACCTCGACGCTCGAGTGTGACAACTGCCCGCTCGACTTCAACCCCGAGCAGTACGACATCGACGCCGACGAGGTCGGTGACCTGTGCGACAACTGCGAGTACGCGGTCAACCGGGACCAGGGTGACACCGACTGTCGCGGGTTGTGCCCGGACGGGATCGGCGACGCGTGCGACAACTGCGGAGGGGTGTACAACCCCGACCAGTACGACGCCGACAAGGACGGGTTCGGCGACGCGTGCGACAACTGCATCGTGCAGTTCAACGACCAGAACGACTCCGACAGCTGCCCGGACGGGTTCCCCGACGGGGTCGGCAACGCGTGTGACAACTGCCCGGCGAACTGCAACTACGACCAGGGCGACGTGGACTTCGACGGCGTGGGCGACGTGTGCGACAACTGCCCGCAGAAGCCGAACCCGACCCAGCTCGACTCCGACGACGACGACTTCGGCGACGAGTGTGACCCCTGTCCGTTCGATCCCGAGGTGAACCGGAACGAGCCGGACGGTGAGGTCGACGCCGACAAGAACCCGACCCCGGACGGTGTGGGCGACACCTGCGACAACTGCCCGGAGGTCGTCAACCCCGATCAGATCGACACCGATCTCGACGGGTACGGCGACGCGTGCGACATCTGCCCGACGTTCTACGACTTCCAGACCGACGAGGACGGAGACGGGTTCGGCGACGGGTGCGACGTGTGTCCCGAGGTGGTCGATCCGAACCAGACCGACACCGACGGCGACCTGGTCGGCGACGCTTGTGACGGCTGCCCGGACGTGCCCGACGCTGGGTTCCGCGACTCGGACGACGACAGCGTGACCGACGTGTGTGACAAGTGCCTGCTCACCCCCGGCTTCCCGAACTCGGACCTCGACGACGATGGCGTCGGCGACGTGTGCGACAACTGCCCGGACATGCCGAACCCGCTGCAGGCCGACGTGGACGGCGACGCGATCGGCGACGCGTGTGACCGGTTCGCGATCCGCGGCGGTGGCTCGGTCACCCGCGGCTGCGCGGTCGGCCCCACCGGCGGCGCCGTGGCTGCGGGGTTGGTCGGGCTGATCCTGCTCGGGCGGCGCCCGCGCCGCGGAGGGCAGGGGTGAACCGCTCCGATGTAAGCGTCACTGCGGTATTTTTCCGGTCCTGCGGTGTGGCGGGTATCGGCGCCCTCGCGCTGATCTCCGCGCCCGCGGCCGCCCAATCGGTGGGGTTGTTCGCCGCCGCGTCGGATCCGTCGAGCCTGTTCGACGTGCGCGATCTGCTGATGTGCACCGGCGAGTTCCAGTCGGCGGGCGTGTTCGACCTGACCTCGGGCACGCCGTCGCAGACCGAGATCGAGCAGTACCACGTGGTGCTGGTGTGGTCGGACGCTCCGATGCAGGACCGCGAGGCGTTCGGCGACGTGTTGGCCGACTACGTCGAGTCGGGGAACGGGGCGGTGTTGGCGGTGGGCGCGTACTCACCCACGATCGGGATCGGCGGGCGGTTCGCCGCCGACGGGCTGTTCCCGGTGACCTTGGCCGAGACCACCGCTCCAGGCGGGAACCTCGCGCTGGCGTCGCGCTCCGGGTACGAGTGGCTGCCGGGCGAGGCCGGCCACCTCACCACCAACGGCGTCAACGTGTTCGACGGGGGCACGGCGAGCTTCCAGGCGCTGATCACCGCGTACCCCGACGCCGAAGTGACCGCGCAGTGGTCGAACACGGTGCCGGGGATCGTGATCCGAGAGGCGGACCCGGTCACGTCCGGGCGGGTCACGGTGGCGAACGTGTTCCCCCCGAGCGACCTGACCGTCCCCACCAGCTGGCTGAACGACACCGACGGTGCCCGGCTACTGGCGAACGCGCTGCTGTGGTCGTTGAAGTACGAGCGCCCGTTCGGGACCTGCACCAACACCTGGGCGACCCAGGACCTGGACTGTGACACCTACGACGTGAGCGAAGAGCCGCTCGTCGACCTCGGCGACCCGGAGTGCGCGGCCAACGTCGACCCGGTCACCGGCCAGCCGTACCCGTCCGACGACTACTACTACGACTACACGTCGTGGGGCTGCCACTACCCGACGTTCGACCTCGACGCGGACGGCGACTTGCTGTCGGCCGGGGTGATCGACATCGAGAACGCCGACGGGCAGGTGTACTCCACCGTCAACCTCGAGTGCGACAACTGCCCGGACGACTACAACCCGGACCAGACCGACCTCGACTGTGACGGGATCGGCGACCTGTGTGACGCGTGTATGTACGTGCCCGACGACGGGACGAACACCGACGAGGACTGCTTCGCCGACGCGTGCGACAACTGCATCGAGGTGGTGAACCCCGACCAGGCCGACAACGACCACGACACGGTCGGAGACGTGTGCGACAACTGCGTGGTCGTGTACAACCCCGACCAGGCCGACGGCGACATCGATCCGAACACGCAGGAGCCCGACTACTGGGGCGACGCGTGCGACAACTGCCCGACGTTGTACAACCCGTTCCAGGGCGACATGGACGAAGACGGGGTGGGCGACGAGTGCGACAACTGCCCCACCGTGTTCAACCCCGACCAGGCGGACGCCGACGGCGACGGGATCGGCGACCTGTGTGACCTGTGCCCCGACGTGAAGACCAGCCCGGACGAGCCGGACCGTGACGGCGACGGGGTCGGCGACACGTGCGACAACTGCGTGACCGTCGGGAACCCCGACCAGCTCGACCTCGACCTCGACCTCGACGGCGACGCGTGCGACAACTGCCCGGTCAACTACAACGAAGACCAGGAAGACCGCGACGAGGACCTCGTCGGTGACACGTGCGACGTGTGCCCCGGCGTGGCGGACCCCGAGCAGTCGAACCGCGACGGCGACTCGGTGGGTGACGCGTGTGACAGCTGCCCCGACAACGTCGACACCGACTTCGCCGACTGGGACGGCGACGGGACCACCGACGTGTGTGACCGGTGCCTGTTGGTGGCGTCCGAAGACAATGGCGACGCCGACGGTGACCTGATCGGCGACGCGTGCGACAACTGTGTGGAGTACGCGAACCCACTCCAACAAGACGAAGACGGCGACTTCGTGGGCGACGCGTGTGACCTGTTCGTGCTGCGCGGAGGCGGCTCGGTCGTGCGGGGCTGCGCCAGCGCGCCGGCCACCACCGCCGGCCTCGTGCTGCTGATTCCATTGCTGCTGCGCCGATCCGGCCGCGGCGGCCGTCGTCACCTTCAACCCACCACGGTGGACCATGTCTAGCTCCCTCGTCGGTCTGTTGTTCCTCCCGGGCGTCGCTTCGGCGGCGGCGGTCCCACAGGTCGGGTTCAAGGTGGCGCTCCTCGGGGCGGCCTCCGATCCGGCGTTCAACCAGGACGTGCTCGAGAACCTGATGGCGGCGTCGCGCGGCGTCGGGATGCCCGATCCCGACCGCAGCGTGGATCCGGCGGCGTACGAGATCGCGCGGGTCGACGCGTTCGACCTCACCACCGCGATCCCCGCGTCGAACGAGCTCGAAGGCTACGACGTGGTGCTCGTGTACAACGACGTGCCGTTCACCGACGCCGTCGCGGTCGGCGACCTCGTGGCCACGATGGTCGAGCTCGGCAAGGGCGTGGTCCTCGCGGGCAACTCGATCGACTCCGCCCAGGGCCTGCAGGGGCGGTTCCTGCTGCAGAACATGGCGCCGGTGGAGTACGGCACCGCCGGGGTCGCGGCGGCCGAGCTCACCATCGAGGCGGTCGACGACGGCTACGAGTGGCTCGTGGGCCCGACCACCGGCCACATCGACGACTTCGGCGTGGTCTACGTGGAGGGCGGCACCTCGAGCTACCACGTGAACGGCCTCGTCGCGAAGGCCCAGGCGGTCATCACCCACCGGTGGAGCGACTTCGAGCCGGCGGTCGTCCTGCTCGACGAGGCGATCGCGGGTCACGGCAAGATCGCGGTGGCGAACGTGTTCCCGCCGTCCGACTCGGTCGATCCGAGCTCGTGGGACGATCTGCCCGAGAACCACATGGCGAAGCTGCTCGCGCAGACCATCCTGTGGACGCAGGAGTTCGAGCGCCCGATCGGCCAGTGCTTCGGGTTCGACCCGTTGGCGGGATGGCTGCAGCAGCAGGTGCCCGCCGACCAGGAGGCGTGGTGCATCTACAACGGGATGTGCTCGCTCGGGTACTGGGACTTCGGCAACGTCGGCACGCTGATCAAGTGTGAGACGATCGACGACTGCCAGCCCGATCCGGACGGCCTGCAGTGCATCATGTCGCAGAACCTGAGCCTGTACCAGGACCTGAACTGCAACGGCATCGACGTGTTCGACGAGGACCTGTTCGACCCGAACATCGACTCGCAGTGCCTCGGCAACGTGGACCCGGTGACCGGGCTCCCGTACGACAACAACGACTACTACCACGACTTCTACCGGTTCACCTGCGACTACGTGACCGACGGCTTCGACCAGGACATCGACCTCCTGTCGCAAGGCACGATCACGATCTTCGAGACCGAGAACCCGGAAGAGGTCGCGGAGGTGGTGAACCTGTCGTGTGACAACTGCGCCACGTACTACAACCCGAACCAGTACGACTGGGACTTCGACGGGGTCGGTGACGAGTGCGACACTTGTCCGTACGTGTTCGATCCGCCGCCCCAGGGCCAGGCCGATCAGGACCTGGACGGCCTCGGCAACCACTGCGACAACTGCTTCCTGGTGAAGAACGCGGACCAGGCCGACACCGACGGCGACGGCAACGGTGACTTCTGTGACAACTGCCCGGTCGACTGGAACCCGTCGGTGCTCCCGCTCGGCCTCACCGGCGACGTGGGCGGCCAGCCCGACATCGACTCCGACGGTGTCGGCGACGTGTGCGACAACTGCCTGCTGCACGACGTGGACGGCGATGGCGTGGTCGAGAACCCCGGGTACCCGGAGGGCGTGACCGACCTGTCGAACTCGGACCAGCTCGACAGCGACAACGACGGGTGGGGCGACGCGTGTGACACGTGCGACTTCGTGTACAACGCGATGCAGCTCGACGAGGACAAGGACGGCGTCGGAGATCCGTGCGACAACTGCCCGGGCCTGATGAGCCCCGACTACGCCGACGGCGACGAAGACACCGTCGGCGACGCGTGCGACAACTGCCGGGACATCCGGAACGCCGACCAGCGCGACGCCGACAACGACAAGTTCGGCGACGCGTGCGACAACTGCTCGCTGCGCGACAACAAGGACCAGTCCGACTCGGACGAGGACGGCGTCGGCGACGCGTGTGACGTGTGCCCGAACGTGTTCAACCCGGATCAGACCGACACCGACGGCGACGGGTACGGCGACGAGTGCGACAACTGCCCGACGTTCGAGAACGAGGACCAGGACGACTTCGACTCGGACGGGTTCGGCGACGACTGCGACAACTGCCTGCGCATCCAGTCCGAGACGAACGACGACTCCGACATCGACGGCCTCGGCGACGCGTGTGACAACTGCCCGTTCTACGCGAACAACAACCAGGACGACGCCGACCAGGACGGTATCGGCGACGCGTGTGACGTGTTCGGCCTGCGGGGCGGCGGCGAGATCAACCCGAACAAGGCTCCGTCCGCGCCGACTGGCTGTGCGTCGAGCCCCGCCCCGGCGGCCGGGTTCAGTCTGGTGGGTTTGGCGGCGCTCGCGGCGCTCGGCCGTCGGCGGGCCCTGCGGGTGACCTTGCGGTGAGATAGCCTGCGGCGGGGGTTCTCTCGTGGTCCTTTGGCTCTCGGGCGCGGCGTTCGCGCAGTCGTACACGGTGGCGGTGCTCGGCGCCGCCTCCGACCCTTCCTTCAACGACAACGTGCGCGAGTCGTTGATGTGCGCGGGTCGGGGGCTCGGGCCCCCGGCAGTGGGCGATCGCGAGGCGTTCGAGATCGAGCGGGTCGACCTGTACGACCTGACGCTCGGCACCCCGACCACCACCGACCTCGCGTCGATCGACGCGGTGCTGGTGTACAACGACGTCCCGTTCGCCGACCCGATCGCGCTGGGCGATCTGCTCGCGTTCCTGGTGGAGTCGGGCAAGGGCGTGGTGCTCGCCGGCAACGCGCTCGCCGACGGCTCGGCCCCCACCGGCCGGTTCGAGACTCAGGGGTACTCGCCGTTCGAGGCGCCGGGCGTGTTGGTGTCGCCCGGGGGCAACCTGAACATCGTCGCCGCGGATCCCGCGCTCGCGTTCCTGCCCGGCCCGACCGTCGGGCACGTGTCGATGTTCGGGTTCCGGTACCTCGACGGGGGCTCCGCGAGCACCCGGGTCGACGACCTCGACCTCAAGCCGCAGAGCGAGCTCGTCGCTCACTGGGACCTGTTCCCGTCGAAGCCGCCCGCGCTCGTGACCCTCGAGTCGCCCACCGCGGGGGAGGGTCGGGTCGCCGCGGTGAACCTGTTCCCGCCGAACTCGTTGGTCGAGCCCACCTCGTGGAACTGGCAGACCGACGGCGCGAAGCTGCTCGACGGCGCGCTGAAGTGGACCGTCGGGTTCGTCCGGCCGATCGACTGCGAGAACACCGAGATCTACCAGGATCTGAACTGCAACACGATCGACGTGTTCGACGAGCCCACGATCGACGCGTCGAGCCCCGACTGCCAGGCCAACGTCGACCCGTTCACCGGCCTGCCGTACGATCTCAACGACTACTACTGGGACTACAACCGGTTCGAGTGCGAGTGGCTCACCACGAACTACGACCAGGACTTCGACCTGTTGTCGTTCGGCGAGATCGACATCGTGCCCGAGGGCGGCACGATCCCGTGGGAGCGGTTCGAGCTGAAGTGCGACAAGTGCCCGGACTACTTCGACCCGAACCAGTACGACGCGGACTGCTCGGCGCCGTACACCGGCACGCCCGACAACGTCGGCGACCTGTGCGACGTGTGTCCGTACGTCGACGACACCCAGTTGAACGGAGACGGCGACTGCTTCGGCGACGCTTGTGACAACTGCATCTCGCGCCCGAACGCCGATCAGGGCGACAGCGACCGAGACGGCGACGGCGACGCGTGCGACAACTGCCCGACCGTGCCGAACCCCTCGCTGTACGGCCCCGGCACCGAGACCCAGCCCGACTACGACGGCGACGGCGTGGGCGACGACTGTGACAGCTGCTTCGAGGTGTCGAACCCGGACCAGTCGGACATGGACGGGGACGGCCTCGGCGACGCGTGTGACAACTGCCCGACGGTCGAGAACCCGCCCAACGATGACGGGATCCAGCTCGACTCCGACCAGGACGGCGTCGGCGACGTGTGCGACAACTGTCCCGAGGTCCAGACGCTCGACATCACCGACCAGGACAGCGACGGGGTCGGCGACGTGTGCGACAACTGCCCCGACACGCTGAACTCCGATCAGGACGACGTCGACCTCGACAAGTTCGGCGACGCGTGCGACAACTGCCCGTACTTCGGGAACCAGAGCCAGGTCGACACCGACGGGGACCTGCGCGGCAACGAGTGCGACAACTGCGCCGACGTCCCGAACGAGGACCAGCTCGACTCCGACGTCGACCTGATCGGCGACGTGTGCGACAACTGCCCCACGACCGACAACGAGGACCAGGACGACCGCGACGGCGACGGGTTCGGCGACGACTGCGACTTCTGCCTGTACATCCCGAGCGACACGAACGGCGACGGCGACGGCGACGGCCTCGGTGACGCGTGCGACAACTGTCCCGCGGTGCCGAACAAGGACCAGCTCGACGCCGACGAAGACCTCGCGGGCGACCTGTGCGACAGCAACGTGCTGCGGGGCGGCGGGGAGCTCAAGCCTCCGTCCGAAGGCTGCTCGACCTCGCCCGGCGCGCCGTGGGCGGTGGCCGCCCTGCTGCTGCTCACGCGGCGGCGTCAGCGGGCCTGAGCGGGCGACCACCCCATCCGCTGGTGTGCGCCCGCGTGCTCCACCTCGAACGTGGGCCCGTACGCCTGCCAGCCGTACTTCGCGTAGAACGGCACCACCCCGACCCGCGCGTTGCACCACATCGGCGCCGCCACGTCTCGCTGTGCCGCCAGCAGCAGCGCTTCGCCGAGGTGGCTGCCCCGGTGGTCCGGAGACACAGCCATCCCGCGCAGCTGGAACCCGGCGGGGGACGGCGCTCCTTCGGGGGCGGGGGACGCGAGCACGGTGACCACGCCGACCACCCGCCCGCCGACCTCGGCGACCCAGTGGCGGGTCGAGGGCGCGTCGTCGCCGGCGAACACCGCGGTGGACCTCGGAAGCCCGGCGCGCAGCACCAGGTGCCGCAGATCCACCACCTCGGCCGCTCCGGCTCGCCGGACCTGCGGCGCCACTCCCCCAGCGGCTCCGCCGCCGGTCCCGCCGGCGAGCCCGCCGAGCACCCCGCGGATCAGCGCGCCCGCCAGCTCGAACCCGAGCGCGAGCCACCGACCGAGCCAGGTGACGAACCAGCCGATCACGGGAGTTCCTGGACCGACACCAGGCGACCCTGCTGATACTCGAGCTCGCGCAGCGTGCGCCCGGACCTGTCGGCCTCGAGCCACCGGCCGTGCCGCCCGCCGTCGACGTACTCGCCCGACAGCACCGTGCCGCGCGCCTCGTCGAAGAACTCCCACGGCCCGTGCTCGCGGCCGCGGGAGAACACCCCGCGGCTCGCGACCTCGCCGGCGGCGGTGTAGGTGACCCACGGCCCGTCCGGCTCGCCCACCGTGTAGCTCCCGCTGCGCTCGGCGCGACCGTCGGGGTAGGTGAAGTCCCACCGGCCGCTCCGGTGGCCGTCCACGTACTCACCGCGGCCGCGCACGGTGCCGTCCGGGTGAAACTCGATCGCGGGCCCCTCGCGCACCGTGCTCCCGCCCACCACCGGCCGCGCACACCACGCCTCGACCCCGCGGGGCGGGCCGGCCCCGGCAGGCGACGTGCCGGCCGGGCATGGCAGCGACGGGTGCCCGGCGGCGGGGACCGGTGGTTCGGGCGGTGGTTTCGGGGCACACGCGACGGCGGACAGCAGCAGCAGCACGGAGGCCTCGGGGGGTCGTGGGCGCGAGGATAACCGCGTTCGACAGGCGAGCGGGATACCGGGGCGCGGGAGGTCCGATGCTCGGGGTGCTGTCGGTCGCGTTCACCGCGTTCGCCGCAGACGGTCTGGCCGAGCTCGACGCCAAGGGGCTGGCGGGGGTCGAGCCCGAGGTCGTGGTCGCGGCGGCGCCGGTGGTGCTGTACGGCGCCACCGTGCTCACCGCCGCTGGGCAGCGGTACGAGCCGGGGTTCGTGGTCGTCGAAGGTGGCAAGGTCACCGCGGTGGGCCAAGGCCCCGCGCCGAGCGTGGCCGGCGCGACCGCGATCGACCTCGCCGGGCGGTTCGTGACCCCGGGGTTGATCGACACCCACTCCCACCTCGGGGTGTACCCGTACCCAGGGGCTGCGGCCCACGGCGACGGCAACGAGGCGACCGCCCCGACCACCGCCGGCGTGTGGGCGGAGCACTCGGTGTGGCCGCAGGACCCGGGGTTCGAGCTCGCGATCGCCGGCGGGGTCACCACGCTGCAGATCCTGCCGGGCTCCGCGAACCTGATCGGCGGCCGCGGGGTGGTGGTGCGGAGCGTGCCGGCGCGCGGCGGGCGCGCGATGCGCCTCGACGGGGCACCCGAGACGGTGAAGATGGCGTGTGGCGAGAACCCGAAGCGGGTGTACGGGGCCGACAAGGGCGCGGCCCCCTCGACCCGGATGGGCAACCTGCGCGGCCAGCGCGACGCGTTCGCGAAGGCCGTCGCGTACCAACGCCAGTGGGCCGAGTACGAGCAGAAGGCCGAGGCGGCCGCGTCGGGGAAGAAGGGCAAGAAGGGCGCCGAGCCCCCGCCGCGCCCGCCCGACCGTGACCTCGACAAGGAGACCCTGGTGGGGGTGCTCGAGGGCCGGTTCTTGCCCGAGGTGCACTGCTACCGCGCCGACGACATGTTGGCGATGCTGCAGGTCGCCGACGAGTTCGGGTTCCGGGTGCGGTCGTTCCACCACGCCACCGAGGCGTACAAGGTCCGCGACATCCTCGCGAGCCGCGAGGTGGCGGCGTCGGTGTGGGCGGACTGGTGGGGGTTCAAGCTCGAGGCGTACGACGCGGTGCCCGAGGGGGCCGCGATGCTCGCGAGCGCCGGCGGCCGAGCCGTGATCCACTCCGACTCGGGCGTCGGGAT
Source organism: Myxococcota bacterium (assembly GCA_040080105.1). Lineage (GTDB taxonomy): Bacteria > Myxococcota_A > UBA796 > UBA796 > JACKER01. The sequence continues at coordinate 3,023 of JBEBJC010000057.1, read as the reverse complement.
CCAGCGGCTGAACCAAGAGGCGGCCAAGGCCTGGTCGGCGGGCAACCACGCCGGGTTCGAGGTGTCGGAGGATCAGGCGCTCCGGTGGATCACCGCGAACCCCGCGTGGGTGCTCGGGATCGAGGGCCAGACCGGGACGATCGAGCCCGGCAAGCGCGCGGACCTGGTGGTGTGGGACCGGCATCCGTTCAGCGTGTACGCCCGCGCCGAGCTGGTGTTCGTCGACGGCGCGCTGCGGTTCGACCGCGCGCGGCCGGTGGTGTGGTCGGACTTCTCGCTCGGCCAGACGCCGGTCGAAGGGGGGAACTGATGTTCGTGCTCCACTGGTTCGAGCAGGCGCTCGCGGCGTGCACCGTGATCACGGGGGCGAACGTCCACACCCCCTCCGGGGTGACGAAGGGCGCGGTGGTGATCGTGGACGAGCGGATCGCGGCGGTCGGCGCGGTCGACGGCCTCGTGGGCACCGCGTGGCGCGGGACGCCGTGCGCCGCGGTCGACGGCTCCGGCGGAGAGCTCACCGCGGGGCTGATCGCGCTGCCCAACGGCATGGGGCTGGTCGAGATCGAGCTCGAGCAGGCGTCGCGCAACGACGATCCGCACACCGACGACCCGATCCGCGGCGGCCTGTACGCGGCCGACGGCTACGACCCGCTGGCCACGCTGATCCCGGTCGGCCGGCTCCACGGGGTGACCGCCGCGCTCTCGGCCCCGTCGGGCGGGTTCGTCGCTGGACACGCGGCGGTGGTGAAGCTCGACGGCGAGACCCAGCGGCAGGCGGTGGTCGTGCGCGACGCGGCGGTGATGATGTCCGTCCCGACCGGGTCGTTCGCCGAGGGGTTGAACGAGATCCGCGATCTCGTGGCGCGCCTCCGGATGTACCACGACAAACCTGCGCTGTTCTGGTCGGGTGCCCCGTACCCCGAGGGGGCCACCGACACCGACATGGCCGCGCTGGTGCCGATGGCGCTGGGCAAGGTGCCGGTGGTGGTGGGGGCCGACAAGGCGTCCGAGATCGAGGCGTTGATCCGCCTGCGCGAGGAGCTCGGCCTGAAGCTGGTCATCTCGGGCGCCGCCGAGGGGTGGATCGTGTCGAAGTCCCTCGCCGAGGCGGGGATCCCGGTGATCGTCGACCCGCTGGTGGTGGGGCCGTACGGCTTCGACCAGCTGCACGCGCGGCCCGACAACGCGGCGCTGCTCCAGGCAGCCGGCGTGCCGCTGATCCTCGGCGCGTGGGACCCCCACCAGGTGCGCACCCTGCGGCAGGTGGCGGGGAACGCGGTCCGTGAGGGCCTCGACCACGAGCACGCGCTCGCGGCCATCACCTCCACCCCCGCCCGGGTGTTCGGGATCCCCGACCGCGGGTCGGTGGCGGTGGGGCAGCTCGCCGACCTGGTGTTGTGGAGCGCCGACCCGTTCGAGACCACCACCGTGGCCGAGCAGGTGTGGATCACCGGGCGGTCGGTGCCGCTGACCAGCCGCCAGACCGAGCTGCGCGAGAAGTACCGCACGCTGCCCGGCACGCCCGCGCCGCCGCTCGATCCGGCGCCGCTGGCCCGCTGACCGTCACTCCCCGACGCGGCCCGCGGGGTCCCGCGCGAACGCGAGCCACCGCGCGATCTCGGACAGGGGCTCGCGCGGCGGGGGGGCGAGCCGCTCGGCCCGCCGGAGATGCTCGGCGGCGCGCTGCGGGTCGCCCCACCGGGCCTCGATCGTCGCGGCGACCGCGGCGTGGACCGCCAGCGGCGCCGGGCCGTACCCGGCCAACGTGGGTTCGGTGGCCTGCAGCGTCGCGCGCGCGGCGTCGAGCGCCCCGTCGGCGGCGTCCAACAGGGCGCCGAGGTCGGCGATCCCCGCGCCGACCGACCCGAGGCCCCCGGCGCGGGCGAGCTCGGCTGCCCGGTCGAGCGGGTGGCGGGCCGCTGCGAGCCGTCCCGCGCGGATCCGCACCAGCCCGAGCGCGGTCCACGACCAGGTCTGCGACGGGTGGAGCGGCGCGCCGTTCAGCAGCGACAGCAGCCCCTGCTCGGCCTCGTCGTACGAGCCCTGTTGCTCCGCGACCAGCGCGCGCTCGGTCTGTACCAGCAGCAGCCCCGTGTCGTTGCCCAGGTGCCGGTGGAGGTGCTCCACCCGATCGAGCAGGGCCGACGCGCGGTCGAGGTGCCCCACCGTCCGCTCGAGCACCGCCAGGTGGAACCGGTGCACGACCTCGTTCCGCGCGGTCACGGTCGGGCTCAGCGCCTCGTCGTACAGCCGGCGCGCCTCGTCGTGGTCCCCGCGGGTCCGGAGCACGGTCGCGAGCAGGCTCGTGAGGGCCGACCGGGCGGCGGGGTCGGCGAGCGGGAGGCCCTTCCGGTAGTGGGCCTCGGCCGACGCCGCGTCGCCGCGCAGCCAGTCGACCTCCCCCGCGAGCCGGTGGTACCACGCGATCATCAGCGGCGAAGCCCGCGCCGCCAGCGGGGCCATCTGCTCGAGCTCCGCCACCGCCTCGTCCATCCGCCCGCCGATGCGGCAGGCTCGGACCCCGAGGGAGCGGAGGTGCAGCTCCCGGTCCACGTCGTGGGCGAACGGCAGGCCGGCGTGGACCAGCGCCAACGCCTGCTCGGTGTGCCCGAGGAACAGGTGGATGTCGGCGGCCATCGCGTGGGCGTTGGCCCGGAGCGCCGGGGTCAGCTCCCCCGCGAGCACCTGGTCCGCGATCTTGAGCGCGGCCGCCCGCGGCGCGTGGTTCGCGGCCACCACCAGCATCGACACGCCGATCGGCCCGGCGAGCTCGGGCGGGAGCTCTCGTCCCCACGCGGCCCGGAGCTCGCCCATCGCGCGGGTCAACCGTGGCCCCACCGTGCCGTCCAGCAGCGCGTCCGCGCCTCGCCCGAACCACCGGGCGTGCCGCTCGACCGCGTCTGGGCTCGGCCACCGCTCGCGCACCCGGTCGCGCACGAGCTCGTACAGCCCCCACCCGCGCGGCCCCATCGTGACCAGCCCCCGCTCGGACAGCGCGGTGACCCGGTCGAGCACCTCGGGGT
>JBEBJC010000878.1:0-3874 GCA_040080105.1 Myxococcota bacterium | reverse complement strand
CCACGTCCCTCCCGCCGTCGACCACCCGGACCTCGACCCCGGGCAGCGGCCTGCCGATCCACCCGGGTCTCGGGTCGGTGAGCGGGTTGCTCACCACGATGCCGACCTCGGTCATCCCGTACCGCTCCACCACCTGGACCCCGAACCGCTCGGCGAACGCCTGGTGCACCGACGCCGGCAGCCCGGCCGACCCGCTGGTGACGAGCCGCACCCGCCGCAGGTCGCGCGCCGGCTCGCGCGCGAGTCGGGCGTGGAACGTGGGGACCCCCATGAACACCGTCGCCGGTCCGCGCGCGAGGTGGTCGAGCACCTCGGCCGCGTCGAACCGCTCGAGCCAGATCTGCCCCGCGCCGGCGGCGAGCGCGCCGAACGCCCCCACCACCAGGCCGTGCACGTGGTGGTGCGGCAGCGCGTGCAGCAGCACGTCGTCGGGGCGCCACCCCCACGCCACCCGCAGCGCGTCCACCGTAGCGCCGACCTGGGCGTGGGTCGTGGGCACCCCCTTCGGCCGCCCGGTGGTGCCGGAGGTGTACAGCAGCAGGGCGGTCGCGTCGTCGGGCGGGACCGGCGGGTCGAACGCGGGCGCGGCGTCGAGCGCTCGCCGTACCTCACCGGCGCGCACGATCCGGGCTCCGGTGTCGAGCTCCAGCGCGTCGGGCAGCACCGCGACCTTCACCCTCGCGTCGAGCAGCGGCCAGGTGAGCTCCCGGGCGGTGTACCGGTCGTTGAGCGGGAGCGCCACGACCCCGGCGCGCAGGCACGCGAGGACGAGCTCGAGGAACGCGGGCTCCTTCGGCATCGCGAGCGCGAGCACGTCGCCCGGACCGAGGCCGTGGGCCCGGAGCCAACCGCACCCCCTGCGCACCCGCTCGTGCAGCTCCCCGTAGCGGAGCGTCTCGCGGCCGATCACCACCGCGCTCCGCTCTGGCGCGGCCGCGGCCGCCCACCGCTCGTACAGTCCCATCGGGCCGCCGTAACCCGCGCGCCGGTGGTATCGTCGCGGACTCGCGCGAGGAGGGATCGGGTGCTGTGGCTGGTCGGACCGCTCGGAGACTTCGCGGACCTGCAGGCCGCCCTCGACGCTGCGGCCCCGGGCGACGTGTTGTTCCTCGACGCCGACTTCACCGGCTCGTACCAGGTGCCGGTCGACCTGACGATCCGCTCGATCTCGGGGCCCCACACCCTCACCGCCGCCCCCGGCGCGGGTGACCCGGTCGCCGACGGGGTGCTCCTGGTCGACGGCGTGCAGCTCACCGTGATCGGCGTGACCCTCGACGGGGCGGGGCAGTACCGCGTCGCCCGGGTCGCCGGCGGGGGCGCGCTCGACCTGCAGGGCTCGACCCTGCGGGGCGGCTCCAGCCCCGACGACGGCGGGTGCGTGTGGGTCGAGCAGGGGCGCCTCACCCTCACCTCCTCGCGCGCCGAGGGGTGTGTGTCGGGGGGGAACGGCGGGGCGGTCGCGATCTCCTCCGGCGCGCTCACCGCGGCCGACAGCGAGTTCACCGGGAACACGGCGGTCGACGGAGGGGCGATCTGGACCGCCGCCGGCGGCGCGCTCACCGACGTCCGGTACCGGGGCAACCACGCAGAGCTGGAGGGCGGCGCGGTGGCGATCGTGGGCGGGACCGCCCAACTCGTGGCGAACCACTTCTGCGGCAACTCCGCGCAGGTGGGGGGCGCGCTGCACGCGACCGCGCCGATCGACGAGCTCGCCCTGAGCGTGTTCTGGGCGAACGAGGCGGACACGGCGGGCGCGGCGCAGGTGGCCTACGTCACCACCGCGTGGGGGCTCGACTTCGTGGCGAACCGCGGGTTCGCCGGGGTGGCGGCGGTGGCCAGCGACGTCGAGGTGGTTCCGCTCGACGTGATCTCGGTGGATCACGAGGTGGGCACCTCGCTGTTCGACCTGTTTCACCCCGCGTTCTGGTTGTCGTGGGGCGACGCCGTCTACACCGGCAGCTTCAATCTCCCGCTCGAGTCGGACCCCCAGTTCCTCGACCCGACCTACCCGGACGCCGGGTGTGACACCCGCGGGCTGCAGCTCGGCCTGGCCAGCCCCGCCCGGGGCATCGGCGACGGCGGCTACAGCGACGACCTCGGCGCATACCCGTGTGGGGTGACCGACGCCCCCGGAGACGGCGTGGACGACGACTGTGACGGTGACGACCTGTGCTTCGCCGACGTTGACGGCGACGGGTTCGGCACCTCCGCGGTGGTCGAGGGTCCGAGCCCGGGGTGTGACGATCTCGGGGAGTCCCCGTACGCCACCGACTGCGACGAGGGCAGGGCCGACGTGTACCCCGGCGCGCTCGATCCGCCGCAAGGGGGAGACTCGAACTGCGACGGGTACGACCTGTGCCCGGCCGACGCGGACGGCGACGGCCACACGAGCGACCGGCAGCGGGTGGTGGTCGGGGCGTGCCCGCCGAGCCTCGGGCTCGACTGCGACGACGGCGACCCGAACATCCACCTGAGCGCGGCCGAGCCGTGTGGGGTGGACCTCGACTGCGACGGCCTGGTGGTCGAGTGCCCCCCCGACACCGGGGCCGTGCCGGGCGACCCCACCTCCGACACCGCGGAGAACGGCCTGGTGGACAGCGGCGCCGACCGCGGCCCTCCGACGTACCAGGTGGTGGGGGTGTCGGGCGGGTGCGGGTGCCGCGCGGCGACGGGCTCCCCGACCGGGTGGTTCGCGGCCGCGCTGTGCCTGTCGATCGCTCGCCGCAGGGCGAGATAGGAGCGCGGCGGAGGTTTCCCGGTGGAGCTGCCGCAGCGATACCAGCTCGATCCCGGGCCCGGCGCCGGGCGTGGACGGGTGGTGCAGGTCCTCACCGGCACCGATCGCCTGCGCTCGCTCCCGGTGGCGATCGGGGTGCTGCGGGACGACCTGCCGGATCGCGCCGCCCTCGCGGCCCGGTTCGACGCCGAGGTCGCCCAGACCGCGTTCGTGTCGCACGCGCGCTGGTGGCCGCGGCACGACCACGGTCGAACCCCCGACGGCCTGCCGTTCGTGGTCACCCCGCTCGCGAGCAGCTCGTTCGCGGAGTACCGCGCCCGGCCGCCGCAGTGGGACGAGCTCTGTCGGCTCCTGCTCGAGGTGATCGACGGGCTCGCGTGGCTACACGCGCGCGACCGGGTCCACGGGAACCTGAAGCCCGACGATCTGCTGTTGGCGGTCGACCCGGACGGTCGCCTCGCGGCCCGGCTCACCGACGCCCACCTCGGCGGGGTGGTGGCGCGGGCGGCGGGCCGGCGGCACTCCGCCGGGGCGCCGGGGTACGCCGCGCCCGAGCAGCGCCGAGACCGGCCGGTCAGCCGCGGCGCCGACCTGTTCGCCCTCGGGGTGATCACGTGGGAGGTGGTGACCGGCGCCCGGCCGTTCGCCGGCGACCCGCTCGACGCGCAGCTCCCGCCGTTCGCGCCGCGGTTCCTGGTGCCGCCTCGGCTCGAGACCGTGCTGGCGAACCTGCTCCACCCGAACCCGCTCGGCCGGTACGACCTGGCCGCCGACGTGCGCACCGAGCTGTCGGCGCTGGGGTCCGCGACCGCGGGGGGGACCCGCGACGGCACGGTGGCGCCGAGCTTCGTGGCCGCGCGGCCGATCACCACCGACGAGACGCTCGACGAGGTCTCGTTCCGCGGGATGACCGCCGAGGAGGTGCTGTCGCTGCCGCCGTGGAATCGCCCGCTGCCACCGCCGATCCCGGAGGAGCTCTCGGCCGACCGGCTCGACGCCGACGCGCCGTGTGCGTCGATCGCGGTCCGGGTGGCGCGCGAGATCGCGCCGGTCGGTCGCGGCCCGGCGCGCGAGGCGCTGTGGGCCGCAGCGCGCGAGGTGGCGCAGACCCGGGGGGTCGGGGTGGTCGTGGTCCAC
>JBEBJC010000877.1:0-3879 GCA_040080105.1 Myxococcota bacterium | reverse complement strand
ATCCGAGCCACCCGCGGAGGGAGGATGGGCGTCGAGCGACCGCCGGCGTCGATCTGCACCGCGCGCGCGTCGCCCGCCTCGGTGGCGTACCAGACCAGGTCGCCGCCGGGGTGGGCGAGCCGCCCCCAGTGCCACGGGGCCGACACCTCGTGCAGCGGCTGGGCACACGCGTTTCGGTCCACGTACGCGCGGCCGCGGTGGCTCCAGCTCCCGTCGGGCCCCTCCACCGTGGCGGTGGCGGTCCCGGCGGCGCACAACACCCGCCACTCGTGGCCCGCGTGTGCCGGGGCGTCCGGGAACGGCGCCGCGGGCGTGCCGTCGACCGCGACCGACGCCGACCACCGCGCGCCGCCCACCTCCCCCGCGAGCTCGGCCCGCAGCGAGAACCGATCCGGATCGATCGTGACCTGCCCGAGCGCGCACGACAGGGTGTCGCCGCGCCAGTCGAGCGCCTGGAGCTCGTTCACGGTCCAGAACCGGAGGCGACCGCGGTCGACCACCGACAGCGCGATCGCCGGCCGGTCGACCGGGCGCTCCGGCTGGCCGCGGCGCGCGGCGGAGGCGTACCCGGGGAGGAACGGCAGCCCGTACGCCACGATCAGCACCAGCGCCGTGTCCGCGTCGACGACCACGTCGCAGTACCACCAGCAGAACCCGCCGGGCGCGTCGAGCACCGCCCGGTCGGGCCACTGCGCGGACACCGCCACCGGAAGGCTCTCCGCGCAGGGGAGGCCGCTGCCCGTGAGGGTCACGCGGCCTCCCACAGATCGGCGAGCGGCCGGTGAAGCGCGCGATCGTGCGGCACGGGCGCGGACCAGCCGGCGGCGAGCGCGACCCACGGCGCGATCAGCGTCCACCCGAGGGCCGGCCACCGCCCGACCACGGTGCGCTCCCGCAGCGCGGCCGGGCCCCGCGCGGCGGCCTTCCGACCGATGGCGCGGTACCGGCGACCGGCGACCACCACCACCGCCCGCGGGCGCAGCGGCAGGTACCGCAGCCCGCGCTCGGCCGAGTCGTAGTACCGCTCCGCGAGCTCCACCACCCGCGCGACGACCCGCGCGACCGCTTCGGGGTCGGCGGTTCCCGCGACCACCGCGTCGGGCTCGACCCCCTCCTCGCGCAGCCACGACGCGGGCAGGTACACCCGGTCGCGCGTGGCGTCCTCGCCCACGTCGCGCGCGATGTTCGACAGCTGCATCCCGACCCCGAGGTCGACCGCGAACCGCTCCGCCGCCGGATCGTGCACCCCGAGCAGCGGCGAGACCAGCCGCCCGACAGTGCCCGCGACCTGGTAGCCGTACCGCACCAGCGCCTCCGGCGACCCGATGCGAACCGCGCCGAGGTCGCCCAGCGCGCCGTCGACCAGGTGCGACATCGCGTCGAGCGGGATCGCCCGCTGATGTGCGATCGCGAGGAACTGCGCCACCAGCGGGTCGTCCGACGCGCCGCGCCGGAGATCCGCGGAGATCCGATCGAGCGCGTCGCGGTCGCCGACCTCGTCGGCCAGATCGTCGACCCGGCGGCACAGCGCGTACAGCACCGCCACCTCCGCGCGGGCGCCCGGGGCGAGCAACGCCGCGGCGGCGGAGAACGTGCGGGCGTGGCGGACCATCACCTCGGTCGCCTCGGCCCGCACCCGGTCGACGGGCTCGGTCACTTCGCCGCCATCGGCACCACGCGCGGTGCTCTCATCCGCGCACCCGCGCGACGACCTCGGCCGCGAGCGCGTGCAACGCCGGCACCGACTTCAACACCGGCTCGTCGAGCAGCGACCGCACGGTGTGGTCGGCGAACCGATCGATCGCGTCGCGCGCGCCGCCCTCTTCGAACCGTCGGATCCACTCCTCCACCGCCGCGTCGGTGGTCTGTTCGCGCGGCCGCTCCAGCAACGCCACGAGCTCGGGCTCGTCGCGCGGGTGCAGCTGGAGGTGGGCGACCACCGGGGCGCTGACCTTGCCCTCGCGCAGGTCGTTGCCCGGCGCGCCCCTCCCCTTGTCGCCCCACAGATCGACCCGGTCGTCGATGACCTGGTACAGCACGCCGAGGGACGCGAACGGACCGGCCAACGTCTCGGCGGTGGGGCGGTCGAGCCCGGCCATCAGGGCAGCTCCGTGCACCGGCAGCGCGAGCAGCGCCCCGGACTTTCCCCGGGCGGCGGCGGTCCAGTCGTGCCAGCCGAGCTTGCGGCGGGGCAGCAGATCGAGCTCGAGCGACTGCCCGCGCACGGTCGCCTCGGCGGCGGTGGCGATCGCCTCGGCCAGGCGCCAGCGCAGCGCGTCGTTGCCCTCCACGCCCCGCACCGCGAGGTACGGCAAGGTCAACAGCAGGTCGCCGACGTTGATCGCCTGCGCGGCGCCGTGCTGGGCCCACACGGTGGGGCTGCCCCGCCGGCGCGCGTCCCCGTCCTGCAGGTCGTCGTGCACGAGGGTGGCGTTGTGCAACAGCTCGACCGCCGCGGCCCAGTGGACCATCTCGGCCCGCTCCAGCCCGAGCGCCTCCCCCGCCGCGAGCGCGAGCCGGGCGCGCATCCGCTTTCCGCCCGCGTCGAGGTGCTCCTGCACCATGCGGCCGAGCCGGTCGAGCCTCGTGCCCACCGCGAGGCGCATCAGCGCCCCTTCCACCTCGTCGAGGTGGTCGAGGGGGTCGAGGGCAGCGCCTGGGGCTGGGGCTAGGGAGCCGCTGCTCCACGGACGCTCGATCATGGTTCCTCCTGCAGGGGGGAAGGGGCGGTGCTCCACACCACGCGCCGCTGGACCGCGGCCGGAATGCGGGCGAACAACTGGGTCATGCGGACCGACAGCGCGGGGAGCGACAGCTCGTCGTCGAGCCACGCCCGCCACGCCGGCGATTCGAAGAACGCGGCGAAGAACGTCCGGGTGTCGTCGGCGCCGAGGCGGGACACCGCGCGGGACGACGCGCGGTACACGGCCCACCGGGCGCGCGCCCCCGTCGGCCACAGGACCTGCCACGCGGCGTGTGCGGCGGCGGACGGGTCGCGGGCCAAGCCGGCGACGATCCCTTCGGCGACCGGGTCGGCGAGCGCGAACGCCCGCGCGAGGGAGTAGCCGGTCGCGGGGTGGACCATCCCGGCCGCCGCGCCGAACCCGACCACGCGCTGCGGCGGCGGGACCGCGCGGTCGAGCCCGATCGAGCACCGCTCGACCTCGTGCACCGCCCCGACCCCGATCCCTTCGGCGGCGAGCCGCTCGCGCAAGCGCGCCTCGAGCAGTGACCACCGGACGCCGCCTTCGCGCGCGAGTGAGGTCTCCTCCAGGAACACCCGGCCGTCCGCCAGGGGCAGCGCGTACAGGAACGTGGGCAGCTCGGTGCCGTCGCCGAACCGGTGCGAGAAGTCCATCCACCGCAGGCCGTCGAGCGGGCGGTCGAGCTCGCACCACCAGCCGAGCGCCGTCTGGAACAGGGTCGGCGCGGACACCCCGTCGAGCGCCGCGCCCGCGCCGGTCGCGTCGATCACCAGCGCCGCGCGGCGAGGACCCGCGGAGGTGTCGACCGCGCAGCCCGTCGCGTCGGGCACGGGGGGGCGGACCACCGACCCACGGGTGAAGCTCACCCCCGCCGCCACCGCCCGCGCGATCGCCCGACCCTGGAGCTCCCCCGTGTCGAACCGGGTGTACGAGCGCTCCAAGGTCACCGGCGGGGTCGAGCGATCGAACGACACCGTCGCCCTGGCCCAGGTGGTGGCCGCCGCGCCCGTCGACCACTCGGGTGCGCGGTCGGTCCACACGCCGTAGCTCGCGGGCCACGGACCCTCGGGATCGGGCGCGCACACGGTGACCCGTAGGCCGCGCGCGGCCAACGCGGTGGCCACCGCCCACCCCGCAGGTCCCGACCCCAATACGAGCGCGTCGTCCGTCACCC
>JBEBJC010000056.1:0-17120 GCA_040080105.1 Myxococcota bacterium | reverse complement strand
CGGGGATAGAGTGGCGGGACCCCGGAGACCCGATGCCGACCGTCGACTTGCGCAGCGACACCGTCACCCAGCCCACCCCGGAGATGCGCCGGGCGATGTTCGACGCCCCCCTCGGCGACGACGTGCTCGGCGACGACCCGACCGTGAACGCGCTCGAGGCCCGGTGCGCGGCGCTGTCGGGCAAGGAGGCGGCGCTGTTCGTGCCGTCGGGAACGATGGCGAACCTGATCGCGATCGCGCTACACACCCGACCGGCCGACGAGGTGCTGCTACACGAGCACTCACACCCGTTCCACTACGAAGGGGGCGGCGCCTCCGCGTTCGCCGGGGTCCAGCTGCACACGCTGCCGGGCCCCCGCGGGGTGATCGATCCGCGCGACCTGCGCGCGGCGATCCGCCCCGACGACCCCCACGCGGCCCGTTCGGCGCTGCTGTGCGTCGAGGACACCCACAACCGAGGCGGCGGCAAGGTCCAGCCGCTCGACAACACCGACGCGCTGTGCGCCGAGGCCCGCCGGCACGGGCTGAAGACCCACCTCGACGGCGCCCGGATCTGGAACGCGGTGGTGCAGTCGGGCGTGCCGCTCGACCGGCGGGCGCGCGACTTCGACACCGTCTCGTTCTGCTTCAGCAAGGGCCTCGGCTGCCCGGCGGGCTCGGTGCTGTGCGGGACGGCGGCCGCGATGCACGAGGCGCGCCGCCTGCGCAAGCGGCTCGGCGGCGCGATGCGGCAGTCGGGGTTCCTCGCCGGCGCCGCGTCGTATGCGCTCGACCACCACGTCGAGCGACTGGCGCGCGACCACGCCAACGCGCGCGAGGTGAGCCTCGGCCTGATGATCGAGGGGTTCGACGTGGAGACGCCCGAGACGAACATCGTCCAGGTGGTCGTGCCCGACGCGCCGGCGTTCGTCGCGCGCCTCGCCGAGCGAGGGGTGGCGTGCTTCCCGGTCGGACCGGCCCGGGTGCGCCTGGTGTTCCACCTCGGCGTCGACGACTCGGCGGTCAAGCCGGTGATCCTCGCCTTCCGGGGCGCGCGGACCCCGTGAGTCGCTGTCGCACCGACCCGGCCGGCGGGGCATGCTGCACCAGGAGGCGCGATGTGGTGGGTCCTTTGCTCGTTCCTCGCCGGCTGCGCCGGCAGCGTGTGTGAGTACGACGGGGAGACGTACGACGTGGGCGAGTCGTTCCCCTCGTCCGACGGGTGCAACACCTGCTCGTGTGAGCGGGGCGGCGACGTCGCGTGCACCCGATTGAGCTGCGAGACCTGACCACCACCCACTCTCCGGATAGGGAGCGCGGCGGGAGGGTCGGATGGCGCGGTGGTCGATGTGGATCGTGGGGGCTCTGTCACTCGCGTGCTCCGGCGGCGCGCCCGCCCCCGAGCCCGAACCGGCCCCAGCGCCCGCTCCGGCGCCGCCTCCGCCCGAGCCGGCAGACGAGGACGAAGGCGGCCGCTCGCTGCTGCCGAAGCTCGAGCGGAGCGACGAGCCCCGCCCCGACGACTGCACGCTCGACGTCGCCGGGATGACGGCGGTGCTCGAGAAGTCGCAGACCGGTGCGGCGAAGCCGGCGCGGATGCGGAGGGAGCCGAACCGGCTCGTCGAGAAGGTCCGGTTCGACGACGGCACCGACCTGCGGATCGTGCGCGGCGGCTGCGCCCACATCGGAGAGACCTGGGAGATGGCCCCGGTCGTGGCCGACGGCGACCTGGTGGCGACCGCGATCGCCGCGTTCGGGCGGGCGAAGACCACCGACGATCCCACCTGGAAGCCGATCCTGAAGAAGGGCGTCGAGCTCGGCGAAGACGGCGCGGTGCCGTGTGGCGACGCGAACTGCTCGTTGAAGCTCGAAGGCGAAGTGTTGACCTTCCACTACGACTTCGCGCTGTAGGCCGCCCGCCGACGAGGGGTCGCGGACCGGCGTGCTACGTTCGATTGGATCGGTGCTCGGACTGCGTCCCGCGGTACCGATCGTTCGGCAGGGCCCCCGCCCCGCCGAGAGAACCCGGAGCCCACGTGATGCCCGTTCCGCGCTCGTTGTTCGCCCTCACCGCTCTGACCTTCGGCTGCACCGGCGACGAGGCCGACAAGCCCGATGACGCGGTCGACGCCGACGCTGACGTCGACAGCGACACCGATGCAGACGCAGACGCAGACACCGATTCGGACGCCGACGCCGACGCCGACTCGGACGCCGACACCGACCCGGTCACCGCGGTGCGGGTGCTGCACGTGGTGCCGGGGTTGGTCCAACAAGACATGGTGGTGAACGGCACCCTCCCGCCGGTGCTGGTCGGGCTGGCGTGGCAGGAGAGCACCTTGTACAGCCCGCGTCCGCCGGGCTCGTACTCGTTCCAGTTCGTCGACAGCGGCCTCGACCCCTCCCTCGCGTGGACGACCTTCGACTTCACCCTGGAGGAGCACCGCCGACACACGCTGGTGGTCGCCGGCGAGGCTGCTGCGCCGCAGGCGCTCGCGTGGGTGGACGACGATCTCGCGATCCCCGCGACCGACGTCCGGATCCGGTGGACCCACGCGGCGCCGGCGTTCCCTGGGAGAGTCGACCTGATCGAGACCCTGACCGGCGCGACCCTCGCCTCCGACCTCGCGTACCTCGAATCGGTCGAGCTCGACTACGCGCCCGACCCGATGCAGGTCGGGGTGGATCTCGACGACGACGGCGTCGCCGACCTGGTGTTCCAGGACTTCACCCGCTCGGGCGGGGAGTACTTCCACGTGTTGTTCGCCACCGACCTCGACGGCAGCCCGCACCTGCTCGGCCAGACGACCGACGGGTTCACCCCGCGGCGCGAGCTGCTCGAGTAGCGCTTCGTCGTCGCGCGCACCGCTTCGCGTGAGCGCTCACCACCCGTCGAGCGGGTAGAACCGGGCGACGCCCGACCCCAGCCCCACGGGGGTCTCACACACCACCGACCCCGTCCACACGACCTCGGCGGCGGCGCGGTCCCACTCGCGCACCGACAAGCCGCTGCACGCGGCGAACAGGTGGCCCGGGGCCGCCTCCTCCGCCGTGCCCTGGGGGCCGCAGAACCCCGTCCCTTCTGCCTCCCACGCCTCGTCGGCGGTCGCCACGCCCCCCTCCGGGTCGAGCGACAACACCAGCGCGCGGCCGTGGGGGTTGTCGAGCAGCACCAGCCGCCCGTCGGGGAGCGGGTGCGCGTCGTGTTGGTCGAGGAACAGGTCGGCGCCGTCCACCCCCGACCAGTCGATCACCAGGTCACTCAGCAGCCCTGCCGGCGGATCGCCGACCACGATCCACGACAGCTCCCCGAAGGTCGGGCTGTCGGGGTCCCCGTCGACCCGGATCACCGACGCCTGCTCGTGCAGCGACAGCGTCACCTGGAGGTCCGGATCGACCCACAGGGTGTTGGTGTGCATCCAGTCGCCGAACGCGTCCGCCGGCACGATCAGGTGCTCCTCCGCGCGCCACCGGGCGAGCTCGGCGCCGGCGGGGTCGAGCACCACGAACCCGTCGAGGACCGGGCTCCCCGACTCCTGGAACAGCAGGTAGTACAGGCCGCCGCGCGCGAACAGATCGTGGTGCAGCGTCAGGTCGTACTCGACCCCGTCGGTGAACCGCGCGAGCTCGGTCCCTGCGAGGTCCACGTCGATCACCGCCGCGCCGGTCTGCGCGAGGACGGTGTGAGCGGGGGTGAACCGCACCATGTTCACCATCCCGAGTGTGCCCGCGCCGAAGTCGTGGTACCACACGAGCTCTCCGGTGGCGGTGTCGTGGATCACCGCCACCGCGCCCGCGGGGTCACACGGGTTGTTCGCGCCCACGTACGGCACCGACGAGGTGCCGGTGACGGCCAGCGTGGAGCGCACGCCCTCCGGGGGTTCGCCGGCCGTGATCCTGCCCGATCCGAACACCGTCTCCGGATCGCCGGGCGGCGAGGCGGTCCAGTCGTACTCTGCGCCGGGGGCGAGCATCGACAGCACCAGCGCGTGCTCGAGCGCCGCAGCCGGGCTCGACACCCTGCGCTCTCCCCCATCGGACACCCGGGTGACGCGGATCTCGACCGGGCCTGGCTCGATCAGGGTCACCCCACACGCGAACCGCAGGGCGTTGTCGGTGGGCTCGCACCACGCCGTCGCCGTCGGCTGCGCCCCGGTGTGACCGGTCGCGATCGCCGTATCGGACCTGGTCGCGCCCGAGTCCGCCGCCGGCTCGGGGGTGCACCCCGCCCACCACCACGCGATCATCACCCCTCCGTCGTACGTACCATTCCCGATCGACCCCGAAGTGTCACCAGCTGGAGCCGTTCGACGAATTACGGTCGGGGCATGTGGTGGATCGCACGTACGTGGGCGGCGCCCAGCGCCGAAGAGCTCGAGTCGGACTGGGAGAAGTGGCGGGCCCAGCTCGACGCGAGCGCCGAGTATCCCCTCCGGTTCGCCGACGACGAGTGGGAGAAGATCGCCGCCGGCCAAGTGGCGCGCCGGCGCGAGCGGCTCGACGGGACCGACCGGGTGCTCGCGGTGCGCTGGCTGTCGTCCGACATCGACACCACCTGGCTCGCGATGTACGACCCGCACGGAGCGGAGATCCACTCGTTCCTCGAGGAGGAGCTTCCGGGCTCCACCTTCGACCGCCGGGTGGTGTATCAGCGGATCGACTTGCCGTGGCCGATGGCCGCCCGGCAGTGGGTGGTCGAGGTGCGGAACAACCTGCCCCTGATCGACGCGACGGGCGGGGCGGTGTGGGAGCGCACCTGGACCCTGTCCGACCGCCGCGGTGCCCGCGCCGAGTCCCCCGACGGGGTGTGGCTCCCGGTGAACGAGGGCGGCTGGTTCCTCGCCGAGTCGGGCGGGGGCACGCTGCTCGGGTACCACGTGCGCACCGTGGTGGGCGGCGTCGTCCCGGACGAGGCGGCGGTGCAGTGGTCGTACGCCACGTTGTCGTCGCTGCTCAACGGCATCGCCGACCGGGTTCCCGGCGCGGTCGGGCACTACCGCGCCGGCCACTCTCCGGTGCGTCGCCCCGACGGGACCGCGATCCCCACCCGGTGATCACCCACCGGTGACGAACGTCCGGGTGACGGCCAGCCCGCCGGGCGTCCGCCCGACCACCTGCACCCGCACGATCCGCAAGCTGCCACCGTCCGCGGCGAGCCGCGCCGACAGCACCAGGTCCTCCGAGCCGTCGCGGTCCACGTCGCCCCGACCGAGCAAGGTGAGCGAGCCGTAGAACCCGTCGCCGCGCACCTGCAGCGACCCGGCCTCCACGGTGGCGCGCACGCTCGGGTCCACCGAGCGCCACGAGTGACCGGCTCGCTCGGCCTCGAGCGCCGCGGCGGCGGCGTCCTCCGCGACGGTCCACCCGACCGTGGGGGGCAGCTGGTCGAGCACCTCGGGCCCCCACTCGAGGTCGAGCGGGGTGGTCGCCGGGGCCACCCCTCGCAGGGCACCCAGCGCGGCGCACCGCACGAACGCGTCCGCCCCGGCGGCCGTCCGGTACTCCGCCCACTCCGACGCGGCCGGGTGAGCCAACCGCTCGGCGCAGCTCCGCGCCACGACCTGCTCTCCGTCGGGCTCCACCCCGACCCAATCCGCGTCGAACGGCGCGCGCAGCTGCTCCTCCACCCCGGCGGCCGATCCGGCGAGCCCGGGGTCGATCCATGCCGGGCGACCCGCGCCGATCCGCTCCCACAGCGGCCCGGTCGTCAGCGCGTGCAGCAGGATCACGTCGCCCATCGGGTTCGCGGCGAGCTCGGCCAGTCGGGGATCCAGCGCGACCACCACGTCGGCGGCGCCGAGGGCGCGGGCCAGCGTCCGGTACGTCCCCTCGTCGCCGAACGCGCGGGCGGCCAGCAGCGCGAACCCCGACGACGACGGGCTCGCGTCGATCAGCGGCACGATCGGCCCCGAGTCCACGTCGACCGCGCCCACCGCCGACTCGGGCCACTCGCGGGCGTACCCGAACCCGAACAGGTCGTCGACGAGGGAGGCGCGCGCGAGCTCGTACTGCTCGTGGGCGAACGCGTCGTCGAGCAGGCGGAGGTTGGTGAGCACGAGCCACAGGCTCGACCCCTCGGCGCCGTCGAGCGGGGCGCCCGACCAGGTGAACTCGGAGCCGAGCAGGCCGGTGCGCGGGTCGACCCGCTCGGCCCGGGCGCGCGCCACCCACCGGGCGATCAGGTCCGAGTGATCGGTCCCGTCGAGCACGTCGGCCATCCGCATCGCCACCAGCGCGTTGGTGTTGCAGAACAGCCACGCCTCGTCGGGGTAGCTCTCGGGGAGCAGCGCCGGGCTGCGCTCGAACTGCGCGGCCAACGCCTCGACCCGCGCCCGGTGCTCGGCCGCCACCTGTGGCTCGTCGCGCACGAACCGCCGAGCGCCCAGCACGAGCGCGATCTCCCCGTCCACGAACACGCTCGCGCCGGACGGATCGAGGAACGGCCTCGCGGCGGCGTAGTCGAGCAGGAAGTAGCCGTCCCCGAACTGCCGCTGGTCGGCGATCTGCGCGTTCACCAGCCCGTCGATCACCGGCAGCAGCCGATCGGCCTCCTCGGGGACCAGGAGCGCCCGGTCGACCAGCGACAGGGCCAGGAACGTGCGGTGCATCAGGTCCCATTCGGGGTTGAACCCCCGGAGCTCCCGCACGACCTCCGCGCGCGCCTCCGGATCGTTCGCCGCCGCCACCTGCTGCTCGAGCAGCGACCGAGCGCGCTCCTCGATCGTGGGGCGCGACGACACGAACGCCCACGCCGCCACCGCCACCAGCAACGACGCCACCACCAACAGCTTTCCGATCGTCTTCATGCCCGCTCCGTACCCGCGCGCCGCCCGCCCGCCGGTGCACCGGCCCCGCAGAAACCGTGCAGGCCCCGAGCGCGGGCACCCGGCCAGAAAGCGCGCTTGCGCGGCGGACGAGTCAGGAGTACGTCTGCCCGATGCTCGTTCTCGCCTGGATGTCGTGCTCGTTCACCACCGCCGAATGGGACGCGTGTGAGGCCCCGGCGCAGTGCCGCGACGCGTTCGGCTGGGGCTGGACCTGCGGCGACGAAGGGCTGTGTGTGGAGGTCGAGGCCCACCCGCGCTGCGATCGCACCATCCCCGACGACCTGTTCGAGCAGCGCGAGGCCAACCGCGACACGATCGTGATCGGCTCGATCTACGAGCGCGAGGAGTCGTTCAAGGACGTGTTGTCGTTCGAGCTCGCGATCGGCCAGGTCAACGACAGCGAGGGCCTCGACGGACACCTGTACGGGTTCGTCCAGTGCACGAACGAAGACGGCCCCGTCGACTCGCTCACCCAGGAGGAGGCGAACCTCGAGGTCGCCCGATACCTGGCCGACGACCTCGGTGTCCCGGCCATCGTGGGCCCGTCGTACTCCTCGGCGACCGAAGCGGCGTTCCTCACGGTGGAGCCGTTCGGCACCCTGCTGGTGTCGCCGTCGGCCACGAGCCCGGCGCTCACCGCGCTCGACGGGCTCGACCACACCGACGCGAACCCCGGGCTGTTGTGGCGGACCGCTCCGCCCGACTCGCTGCAGGGGCAGGCGATAGCACTCGACGTGGCGGGTCGCGGGATCACCGACGCGGCGGTGATCTACCAGTCCGGGCCGTACGGGGAAGGCCTGGCCCAGGTGTTCCTGGAGTACTTCCCGGGCAACGCGTCGCTGAACCTGTTCGACACGGCGAGCGTGCGCGACACCGCCACCGCCGACGTGGGCTCGTCGTCGGCGCAGGAAGTGCTGTTCATCTCGTCCGACAAGGCCGACATCGTGGCGTTCCTGAACGGCGCGGGGAACCTCGGCGGGTACGCGACCAAGGGCCTGTTCCTCGCCGACGGCGCGTACGACGTGAACGTGCTCGACCAGGCGAGCAGCGCGAGCGACCTGTTCCCGAACATCCGCGGCACCCGCCCGACCACCCCGAGCGGGCCGGTGTACGACACGTTCCTCGCCTCGTACGCAGCCGCGTACGGTGGGAACAGCGCCGCCGACTCGGCGTACACCGCGTACGCGTTCGACGCGGCCTGGCTGGTGATCTACGGGACCGCCTGGTCGATGTACCAAGAAGGCGGTGTGTACGGCCGGGGCATCGCGCGCGGCCTGCGCGAGGTGTCGAGCGGCGACGAGGTGCTGGTGCGCGCGACCAGCTGGAACACGGTGAAGGCCTCGTTCAAGGCGGGCACCGGGGTCGACGTCCGCGGAGCGTCCGGCACGCTCGACTATGATCCGCAGACCGAGGAGACCGCGGCGCCGATCGACGTGTGGACGGTGCTGCCGTCGGGCGACGGCTTCGTGGTCGCCTGTACGTTCGACCCGTCGGCGACGGCCACGCTGCCCGCCGACTGCCTCCCGGTCGAGTAGGTGCTCGCCGCTGCGCTGCGCGGGGTCAAGAAGTCGTTCGGCCCGGTCGAGGTGGTGCGCGGGGTCGACCTCGACGTTGCCGAGGGCGAGATCGTGGCGCTGCTCGGCGGCTCGGGCTGCGGCAAGACCACCACCCTGCGGATGATCGCGGGGCTCGACCGGCCCACCGGCGGCTCGATCGCGATCGCAGGTGAGCCCGTGTCCGACGACCACACGTTCGTGCCGCCCGAGGCGCGGCGGATCGGGATGGTGTTCCAGTCGTACGCGGTGTGGCCCCACCTGACGGTGCTGCAGAACGTGACGTTCCCGCTCGAGCGCCGCGGGGCGCGCGACCCGATCGGAGCGGCCCGGGTGGCGCTCGAGCGGGTCCAGCTGACGGGGTTCGAGGACCGGCGGCCGCACCAGCTGTCCGGCGGGCAGCAGCAGCGGGTCGCGCTCGCCCGCGCGCTGGTGGGTGACCCGCGTCTGCTGTTGCTCGACGAGCCGCTGTCGAACCTCGACGCCCGCCTGCGCGGAGAGGTGCGCGACGAGATCCGGGCACTGGTGAAGCGGGCGGGCCTCACCGCGATCCTCGTGACCCACGACCACGAGGAGGCGTTCGCGATCGCGGACCGGATCGCGCTGATGCACGGCGGGGGGGTGCAACAGTACGGCGAGCCGCGCGCGCTGTACGACTCCCCTTCACACGACGTGGTGGCGCGGTTCTTCGGGGTGGAGGAGCTCCCTGGCCGCCGGGTGGGGGACACGGTCGTGGTGGGCGACGCCGCGATCCCGGTGCACGCCACCGCCGACGCGCCAGCAGACGGCCCCGCGGCCCTCGGGTTCCGGATCGAGCACGCGCACATCGCTCCGGTGGGCATCCCGGCGGTGGTGGTGGCGTCGACCTGGCTCGGGCGCGAGGTCCACAGCCGGGTGCGGATCGGGGAGCGCGAGGTGCGGGTGTCCGGCGCGGGAACCCCGGGCGCCGCGGTGCGGGTCGCCGTCGACCGGGGGTTCGCGCTCGCCGCCGCCGGGAGGTAGGAGACCCCGATGCGGTGGTTCGATCCCGACGACTGGCAGGAGATGGGCGACGTGCTGCGCGCGAACCCGCTGCGCACCCTGCTCACCATGGCGGGCGTGTTCTGGGGCACGCTGGTGCTGGTGCTGATGCTCGGGTTCTCGGAGGGGCTCGAAGCGGGCGCGATGCGCCTCGTCGGCGGGACCACCACCAACGCGGTGTACGTGTGGGGCGGGCGCACCCGGCTGCCGTACAAGGGCCTACAGCCCGGGCGGGGCATCAGCTACGACGTGAGCGACACCCCGGTCCTCGCTGCCCTGTCCGGGGTGAAACACGTGGCGCCGCGCAACCAGCTCGGCGGCTACCGCGACGGCGCGCCGGTCGTGCGCGGCGAGCACAGCGGCGCGTTCCAGGTGATGGCCGACGTGCCGGTGATGGCGCAGATCCTCACCGTGCTGTTCGATCGCGGCCGGTTCCTCGACGACCTGGACCTGAAGGAGTCGCGCAAGGTCGCGGTGATCGGGCGGGAGGTGCACAAGGCCCTGTACCCGGACGGCGAGGATCCCCTCGGCACCTACATCCGGATCCGGGGCGTGTACTTCCAGGTGATCGGGCTGTTCCACAGCCGCTCGGGCGGCGACGCGGGCGACCGCAGCGAGACCACGATCCACGTGCCGTTCACCACGTTCCAGCGCGCGTTCAACACCGGTGACGCCGTCGCGTGGTTCGCGGTGGTCGGCCGCGACGACGTGTCGGCGAGCGAGCTCGAGACGCGGGTGAAGGCCACCCTGGCGGAGCGCCACGACGTGCACCCCGACGACGCCCAGAACCTCGGCTCGTTCAACGCGGAAGCCGAGTTCGAGCGGGTGCAGTCGCTGTTCGTCGGGATCCGGGCGCTGACCTGGCTGGTGGGCGCCGCCACCGTGTTGTCCGGGGCGGTGGGGGTCAGCAACGTGCTGCTGATCGTGGTGCGCGAGCGGACGATGGAGATCGGCGTCCGCAGGGCGGTCGGCGCCACCGCCGGGTCGATCGTGCGGATGATCGTGGGCGAGGCCCTGGTGATCACCGGGGTGGCCGGGCTCGGCGGGCTGTGCACCGGGGTGGCGATCGTGGCGGCGGCGGCCCAGTGGGTCGGCCCCGACAGCGAGTCGTTCGGCGCTCCGCGGGTCGACCCGTGGGCCGCCCTGATCGGGTTCGGGCTGCTGCTGGTGGCCGGAGGGGTCGCGAGCGTGCTACCGGCACGACGAGCGGTGGCGATCGAACCGGTCGCGGCGCTGCGGACGGAGTGAACGATGCGCCGGTCGTGGCCGCTCGTGGTGGTGGGTGGCGTGGCAGGCCTGTTCCTGCTCACGGTGGCGTTCCTGTTCGTCCAGTCGCGACCCGAGGTGATCGAGGCGCGGATCGTCGAGCCGGAGAAGTCCGACATCGTGGTGAAGACCGTCGCGACCGGGGCGATCGTGCCGAGGGCCGAGGTCGAGATCAAGAGCCGGGTCTCGGGGGTGCTGCAGGAGCTGTCGGTGCAGCCGGGCGCGCTGGTGACCGCGGGCGACCTGATCGCGGTGGTCAAGGTGATCCCCGACTCGGCCACCTTGAACAACGCGCAGGCGAACGTCCGCCAGGCGAAGATCGAGCTCGACGCTTCGCAGCTCGAGCTGGACCGGGCCGAGCAGCTGGTGGCGAGCCAGGCGCTGTCCACCGCCGAGCTCGACCGGGCCCGGCGCGAGCGCGACCTGGCGCGGCAGCGGTACGACGCCGCCCGCGACGGCCTGCAGATCGTGCGCGAGGGGGCCACCCGGGGCTCGGGCGACGTGAGCACCGAGATCCGGTCCACCGTCACCGGGATGGTGCTCGCGGTCGACGTGGAGCTCGGCCAGTCGGTCACCGAGACCAACACGTTCACCGCCGGCACCACGGTGGCGATCGTCGCCGACATGACCGACATGGTGTTCGAAGGGAACATCGACGAGTCGGAGGTCGGCCGGATCAGGGAGGGGATGCCGCTCGCCATCACCGTGTCGGCGCTGCGCGATCACCCGTTCGAGGGCAGCCTGGAGTACATCAGCCCGAAGGGGGTGGTGGTCGACGGCTCGGTGCAGTTCGAGATCCGGGCGGCGGTGCGCACCGACGCGGGCGCGGCGGCCGACGGGGTCCCGTCGATGTTCATCCGCGCGGGCTCCTCGGCCAACGCCGACATCGTGCTCGACCGGCGCGAAGGGGTGCTCGCGGTCGAGGAGGCCGCGCTGTCGTTCGAGGACGGGCAGCCATTCGTCGAGGTCGAAGCTGCGAACGGCCGGTACGAGCGGCGGTCGGTGAAGGTCGGGCTGTCGGACGGGCTCAGGATCGAGGTGCTCGAAGGCCTGGCCGAAGGCGACAAGATCCGGGTCCCCCAAGGCGCGGGCGCGGCGCCCTCGTCGAGGCCTCCGGGGGGCGGGAGAGGGCGAGGGCGAGGCTGACGGTCAGACCCGGCCCGCGAACCACGCCACGAACACGAGCACCGCCACGAACCCGCTGATCGCGCCCACCCCGAGGCCGACCCAGATCACGTTGCGATCGAACGTGTCTTCCCCGTCGTCGTCGACTTCGTCCCGCGCTGCGACCGGCAACGCCCGGTGGCGCGCGGCGCCCCGCTCGGGGGAACCGGCGAGGGGCGAGCCGGCCGACGGCGCGCGCTCCGCCTCGCGCGCCAGCGTGGGCTGCGATCGGTCGGCGGCGCCGGCCGGGAGAGGGCCGGGCGGGATCTCGTCGATCCGCGCCTGAGTCTCCTCGCGCCAGCGCGTGGCCTCGGGAGAGTGGTCGTACGCCGTCATCGGGTCGATCACCGACTCCGAGATGAACGACACCGGCAGCCGTGACAGCTGGACCGTGTCCTGGTCACCGTCGACCCCGCGCCCGGCCCCGGCCCCGGTCCGGATCTCCTCGCGCAGGGCCTGCAGCACCGTCGCCGGGTCGTCGGCGACCGTGGCCGCGTCTTCGTCGGCGTGGCCTCCCGGGACCGAACCGAGGAACCCCGACGCGCCCAGCGCCAGCATCTGCGACTCCACGGTCGTCGCGGCTCGGCGCGCCGGTCGGGGCTGAGCGTCGGTGGGCGGGGTCGCCGACCGGTCGGCCTCCCCTCCCCCGTCCTCTGGCTGCGCGGACCCCGGGTCCAGCTGGCCGACGATCCGAGACGTGAGCCAGCGGTGCAGCGGGTGGTCTTGGCCCTCGTCGCGCGGGATCCGGTCCTCCGAGGCCACAGTGTAGTCCGGTCTGCGCCGTTCCGCTAAGACCAGCGTCGGGCGTGCGCGACCGCCGCATTCCTCCTCGCCTCTCCCGACCGATCTGCGCTATGGTCGCCCGGGTTCGAACCGCGGGTGCACGCCATGTCCACGATGCTGCTGCTGCTCGGTGTCGTCGCGGGCGCCTACCTGCTGACCCACTTCGTGGTGGAGCGCGCGCAGCGCACGTTCTTGTTCGTCAGCGGGATCGAGTACCTCGTCCTCGGCGTGGCCCTGGGCCCGCACGTGGTGCCCGAGGTCGCTCCGCTCGCCGACCTCAACCGCCTCGGCCCGGTGTTCGCGTTCGCCGCCGGGTGGCTGGGGCTGCTGTACGGGCTCGAGCTGCAGGTGATCGGGCGCCCCCGCCCGACCGAGGCCGGTCCGCCCCTCCTCCGGGTCGCGCGGATCGGCCTCGTCGACGCGGCGACGTCCGGCGCGGCGCTCACGTTGGCTGCGGCCGGCTGGCTGTCGTGGACCGGCCAGCCGGCGAGCCAGGTATGGCCCACCGCCGCGTTCCTCGGGTGCGCCGCGGCAGCAGGCTCCGGCTCTGCGGTCGACGTGCTGAGGTCGCGGTACCCCGAGCTGCCGAGCCAGCTGCTGCCGCTGCTCGGGCGGGTCGGTCGGCTGGGAGACCTCCTCGCGGTGGTCGCGTTCGGGTTCGTGTTCTGCGTGTTCCACGTGGGCGGGACCCGGACCGCCGAGCCGATCGGCCCCCGCGAGTGGGCGCTGCTCACGGTGGGGATGGGCCTGGTGCTCGGCGCGCTGTTCTTCTCGTTCGTGGGCGACGACCAGACCGAGAACAACGTGTTCCTGGCGATGGTGGGCATCTTGCTGTTCTCGTCGGGGGCCGCGTTCTTCCTGCACTTGCCGGCGCTCACGGTGAACCTGGTCCTCGGGGCGTTCTTGGCCCAGACCCGCACCGGGCCGCGGATCCGCACCGAGCTGGTGCGGACGGCGAAGCCCGCGAGCCTGGTGCTGCTGTTGTTCGCGGGCTCTCAGTGGCGGCCCGTGCCGCTCGACCAGGCGCTGCTCGCGGTGGTCGGCTTCGTGGGGGTGCGCGCCCTCGCGAAGACGCTCGCGGCCGCCGTGTCCACCGTAGGCACGCCGTTCGGCGCCGGGACGAGCCGGGGGATGCTCGGCCAGGGTGAGGTCACGGTGGCGATGGCGCTCGCGTTCCGCCTCGTGTACGACGGTCCGGCGGTCGACGTCGCGTACACCGCCGTGTTGGGCGGGTTGATCGTGCACGACTTCGTAGGTCCGCGGCTGCTGCGGGCGTTGCTGGTCGACTCGGGCGAGATCCGGGAAGAGCTCGGCCGGGTGCCGAGGTGAAGGCCCCGACCGACTCCCCGATCGACTTCCTGCGCAAGTCGCTGATCGTGGTGGCGCTGATCGGCGCGATCCTGCTGCTGCACCAGTTCGCCGAGCCCGCGACCGGCCTCGATCCGCGTGGTTTACTCGCGCTCGGGTTCGTGGTGTTGGCCGCGTACACCATCGGCGAGCTGGCGGCAGTGGTGAGGATCCCGCACATCACGGGGTACTTGCTCGCCGGGATCCTGTTCGGCCCCTCCACCGCCGCCTTGTTGGCCGAGGCGTTCCCGGTGGTGCGAGCGCTGCCTCCGCTCGACGAGGGGATCCTGTCGGAGCGTGTGCTCGGGCAGCTCGGCCTGGTCGACTCGCTGGCCCTCGCGATGATCGCGCTGACCGCGGGCGGCGAGCTGAAGCTCGAAGAGCTGAAGAAGAGCTTCCGCCACGTGCTGGGGACCACGCTCGCGATGGTCGGCGCGGTGGTGGTGATGGTCACGCTGTTCGCGGTGGTGGTGCTCCCGCAGTCGTTGCCGCTGTTCCACTCGCTCGAGCCCGGGCCGAGGTTCGCGCTCGCGGTGGTGCTCGCGGTGCTCGCGGCGGCGACCTCCCCCGCGGTGTCGATCGCGGTGGTGAACTCGACCGGCGCGCGCGGCCCGGTGGCCACGACCGTGCTCACCGGGGTGGTGGTGGGCGAGATCACGGTCGTCCTGCTGTTCTCCGCCACGAGCTCGGTGGCGCTCGGGATGCTCGGCGGGACCGGCTCGGTCACCGTGGTCGAGGCGCTGGCCTCGGTCGGGGCGTCGATCGGGGTCGGGGCGATCGTGGGCGTGCTGGTGGCCACGTACCTGCGGTTCATCGCGCAGGAGCTGCTGCTGTTCCTGGTGTCCACCATCTTCGTCACCACGTTCGTGATCCGCGAGCTTCACGGCGAGGCCGCGGTGGCGTTCATCACCGCGGGCCTGATCGTCGGGAACTTCTCCGACCGCGGCGAGCTGTTGATCCGGGAGGTCGAGCGGCTGTCGCGCCCGGTGTACGTGGTGTTCTTCGCGCTCGCAGGGGCACACCTTCACCTCGAGACGCTGCGGGTGTTGCTGCTGCCGGCGGCCGGGCTGTTCGCGGTGCGCGCGGCCGCGGTGTACTGGGGCGCGCGGTGGGGCGCGCGCGCCACCGACGCGCCTGCGACCGTCCAGTCGTACGCGTGGATGGGGTTCGTGTCCCAGGCGGGGCTGGCGATAGCGCTGGCGGGCCAGGCCCGAGACGTGCTCCCGTCGCCGGTGTCCGAGTCGCTGTACTCGATGGCGATGGCGGTGATCGCCCTGTGCGAGCTGGTGGGGCCGCTGGTGTTGCAGACCGGGCTTCAGCTCGCGGGCGAGATCCCGAACGGGGCCCCGACCGACTTGCCGCGGACGACCTTGCCGCCCGCGCCCGACGATCCGCTGGACGACCCGTGGGGCCTGCGGGTGCCCACCGGGAGCGAGGCGCTCGACCGGGCCATCGGCGAGCTCGAGATCGAGCTGAACGCCCTGCTGGAGGAGCACGCGGCCGCGCCGCTCGGCCAGCTGCGCCGAGACGGAGAGCACACCCTCCGGCAGCTGCGGCGGGAGGCGTTGCGCACGCTGCGGCGGGCGGCCACCCGGGCCGCGGGTCCCGAGCTCGCGTCCCAGCTGCGGGACGACCTGGCCGAGAACGCGCGGCAATGGCGCGACCTGGTCCGCGCGCGGCCCGCGTCGACCACGTTCGATCTGCTCGGGCTGATCGAGGCGCTCGACCGCCAGGTGGCGCGCCTGCCGTCCGCGATCGAGGCTGGCGTGGTCGACAGCGTGTGGGTCGCCCGGAACGAGCCGCTGCTGACCGCGGCCCGGCGGGCGTTCGGCCGGGTGCGCAACCAAGTGGTGCCGATCCGCCGGTCGGTGGACCTCCACGCGCTCGGTCGGTTCCACCTGTCCGGCCGCGCGCCGACCACGCTCGAGGCGCTCGCCGCTGGGGTCCTTCGAGTGGAGCTCCGCCTCGCCGAAGAGATCGGCCTGATGTCGGCCGCGCTGGCGGACGGCCTCGAGCTCGCGGCGGCCGCGGCGGAGCGGGGCCAACCCGAGCAGGTCGGGGCGTTGCTCACCGAGCTCCGGACCTCGGCCGACGCCGGGTTCGACGCCACCGCCTCGAACCTCCAGCGCCTGGTGTTCGACGAGACGGCGCTCGCGACCCGAATCGTCGGCCAGGCGTTCGCCGCGATCCACCACGACGCGATGGTGGTCGGCACGCTCGACCTCGCCCCGCGCGCCCGCCGGTACCGCAAGGTGTACGCCGAGCGCAGCGCCGCCCTGCCGGCGCTCGCTGCCGGGATCGCGGCGGGGCGGGCGTTGGTGGGCGCACGCCACCAGCAGCTCGGCCTGGAGCTGGAGCTGCTCGGCGCGGAGGCGCGGTTCCGCTCGTTCGTCCGCCGCCGGGCGGCCGGCGTGGCGCGAGAGGTGCGCCAGCGGGGCCCGATGCAGCTCGCGCGGGCGGTGACCACGCTCGGCGAGCTGCTCGGCTCGACCGAGCTCCTGCTGGCCGCGAGCCCGACCGCCGGGGCGGTGTCCCGCCACGTTCGGCGCCACCAGGAGCTGCTGTCGGCCCAGATCCACCAGTCGATCGCCGCGGTGGGCGCGCTGGCGACCGACCTGGCGGGCGAGCGGTGGATCGCGGCGCTGCTGCAGGAGCTCGAGGCCGAGACCCAGGACCTGTCGGAGTCGTATTCGGTGCCGGCCGCGTACGAGCCGGTGGAGCGCGCGCTCCCGGCGCCGGTCCCGCAGCACGACGTGGACTTCCGCGAGCTGGTGGCCGGGTTCGTGGAGACCCGGGTCGCGCGGGACCTGGTCGACCTCACGGGCGAGCTGCTCGAGCGGGTGCGGGGGATGGCCAGCGCGCTCGAGGAGGTGGAGCGGGTCGCCGCGTTCAACCTGGAGCTGTCGTGCGCGGAGATCGATGTGCTCGACGACGACGCCCCGGTGCCGCCGGAGACGCTCGAGCTGGTGCGGGCGATGGTGAGCGGCGCGATCGGCCGTGGCCACCACCGGCTGGTGCAGGAGCTCGAGGTGTCCGAGCTCACCGCCGATCAGACCGAGCCGCGGGTGGTCGACGCGGTGATGGAGCAGCTCGCCAGCCTGCGCGAGCAGCTGCTGCGCGGGCGGATCGCCGAGCTCCGCAGCACCTGGATGCGCGACCGCAGCAAGGGCGCGCTCGCCCG
>JBEBJC010000876.1:0-3884 GCA_040080105.1 Myxococcota bacterium | reverse complement strand
GGGGGCGGCGGCGGCGGCGGCGGCGCGAGACCGTCGTCCATCGCGTCTTCCACCAGGTCGACCAGCTGGTCGTCGAGGTCCGACTCCATCACCGCGTTCGCCGCGGTGTACACGCTGATCCCGAACACCAGGCCGGCGGACCCGAGCAGGAGCGAGGTGAGGAGGAACGACGTAGCGCGTCGCTTGTTCGCTTCCTCGTCGAGATCTCGGCCGATGTTGTCGAACAAGGCTAGTTCCTCCTGCCGGCTGCGGTGGTTGCTCGAGTGTTGCCCCGGTCCGCGCCCACGCGACTCTGCAGATTAACCGGGGGATCGCGGGGCGGCAGCCCGATGGTCAATCCTGTAGGCGGTACACCACGGAGATGCGCGTCTGGGCGGGGATCCGGACCCGTCCGTCCCTCGCGGGCCAGAACCGCCAGGCGAGCAGGCTCTCCCGGGTCTGGGCGTGGAACACCGCGGGGCAGTCCTCCACCACCACCTCGAACGGGACGCCCTCGGCGTCGACCCGCACGGTCGCGGCGCACCGCTGCTCGCCGAGATCGAGCGCGCGGGCGGACTCGGGGTACCGCGGCTGCACCCGCCGCTTCACCTCGAGCGTGGTGTGGGTGCGCAGCTGCACCTCGCCGCAATCGACCGTACACGGCTCTCCGTCGGAGGTGCCCACCTGGTTGGTGGTGCCGCCCCCGGTCCCGCCGCCGGTGCCCGGGTCGGGGGTGCCGCTCGCTCCGGTCGGCCCGGTCGGCTCGGGGGTGATCACCGCCAGGGCGGCCTCGGGCGGCTGGGCGTCGGGATCGGGCTCTGACGCCTGGGACTGGGGGCGCGGCTCGGGCGCCGCCGGCAGGTCGGGGGTGCCGCCGCCCTCCGGCTCGACCAGGAACGCGATCGGGACCTCCGCCAGGGTGTCGGTCGCGGCCGGCGCGACCCACCAAGCGGCCCACCCCACCGCGAACCCGACGGTGGCGCACAGCGCGGAGGTCATCACCAGGCTCGCCGCGCTCCGTCGTCTCGCTTCGGCGTCGGTCCGCTCCACGATCCGGTCGAACATCGTGCCCTCCCTGCGCCCGCCGAACGGCGTGTGACGCGTCGACCTTACGGTGGCGCTGGCGCGGCGGGTGTTCACCGGCGACGCTCCGCGGGGAGGGACCGTGTTCGAAGACGACGAGCTCGAGCTGGCGTTTCTGCTGCACGTGGCGGACCTGGTCACCGGCGCCGATCAGGTCACGACCGAGGCCGAGCGGGTGTTCCTGGCGGCGGCGTTCCCGAACGACGAGCTCGCGGCGGCGGGGTTCGTCGACGCGGCCGGGGAGCGGACCCCGCGCGCCGCCGACGCCGCGGTGGAGGCGCTGGCCGTGCTCCCGCGGCGGCTCGACCGCCCGGCGAAGCACGATCTGCTGCACGCGGCGTTCCGGCTGGCGGTGGTCGATCGGACGTTCCGGATCGGGGAAGGCGCCGTGTTGCTGATGGCGTCGAGGCTGCTCGGGCTGCCCGACGACGACTTCGACGCGTTCCTCGCGGCCCGCCCCGAAGCACACGGGATGACGGTCGCGTTGCTCGACCGCCCGGACGAGTAGGTCGCGCTACCGATCGCCGTCCGGCACCGGCTGCTCCGAGATCCCGTCGGGGCCGCGGACCAACTTCGACACCCGCTGCTCGGCCGCCTCGAGCCGCTCGTGGCAGGCGTGGGCGAGCTCCACTCCCTCCTCGAACAGCGCCAGGGCCTGCTCGAGCGACAGGTCGCCGGCCTCGAGCAGCCGGACCCGCTTCTCCAGCTCCTGCAGGGCGCCCTCGAACCCCGGCGTCTCCTCGACCATCACCCGCCCCCGGCCGGTGGGTCGACGACCCGCATCCGCTCGATCTTGTCGAGCACGAACGTCCGCCGTTCGTTCTCGGCCCGATCGAGGCCCACGAGCACCGGAGACTCGGCCTTGAACGCGATCCGCTGGGGCTGGACCGACAGGGCGAGCCGCTGACCGGTCTTGGCGACGTACACCATCTCGAGGTCGCGGTCCTCGGACAGGGCCACGTCGATCAGCCGACGCACCTCGTCGACCGACACCTCGGGCGGCATCTCGGGCACCGCGGGCTCCCCGCCGTCGTCCGGGCCGCGCGCGGCCTTCGCCCCGGGCACCGCGTGCAGCTCGCCCGCCTTCACCAGCTCGGCTCCGCGCTGCGCCGGCTCGACCGCCGCCTCGCGCGCCTCCGCGACCATCTTGTGCAGGGCCTGCCGCGCCTCCACCTGCTCGGGGTCCCCGGGGTACCGCCGGACGTTCTGCACCGGGGAGAACCCGGAGTCCTGCAGCGCGGCGACGATCTCCGGCATCCGCTGCCGGTCGACCGCGTACATCCCCGGAGCGAACCGGTGCAGGATGTACGGCTTGATCTTCTTGTGGCCCTCGAGGCGCCGGATCTGCGAGCGGTGCACCGTGAGCAGCGTGAGGTCGTGGAACTCCACGTCGCCGCGGTGCCCGATCCACCCCTTCAGCGTCGCCTCGACGTTGTCGGGCAGCCCGATCTGGCTGTTGTCGCGCAGGAACTGGAGCACGTCGTCGCGGCGCCAGCCGCGCTTCATCGCGCGCTCGATGCTGGTCTCGGTGATCTTGTAGGTGTTCGCCCGGTCACACCCGACCAGGTCCGCCAGCTCCCCGATCCGGAACAGCAGGATCGGCGCGAGCCCGGCGGGGGCCATGATCTCGAACGACGGGGTGAGGTAGAACTGCTGGAACCCGTCGTCACCGGCGGGCTCGAGCATCTGCCGGCCGCGCGGCGACAGGCGGTAGAACTTCTCCTGCCCCCACTGGCCCATCTCGAGGATGCCGGCGCGCACCAGCGGCGAGAACGAGTAGCTCTCGCGCTCGTTGCCGCGCACGTTCGCGTACTGCCCGCGCTGGAACCGGTCGCGCCAGTCCTCGCCCCGCTTCCACCGGCGGTACAGCGCGACCAACGGCCGCTCGGCCACCCAGTCGCCGCCGTGCTCCTCGTCCTGGATCCCCTTCCACGACGGAGCGGTCGTGCCGTGGATCGCCCACAGGATCCACTCCGCGAGCGAGAACCGCTTGTCGAGCGCGGCGAACAGCAGGTCGCGCTGGTCCTCCGCCTCGAGCTGGAGCCACTCCTCCAGCACGTCGCGGCTCAGCGCGAGGTACTCGCCCCGCAGCTCCACCATCCCGTGCATCATCAGGAACTGGAGGTGGAAGCTGAACAGCTCCGACTCGGGCTCCCAGATCTGCGAGAAGAACAGATCCATCGCCTCCTGGTCGTGGCGGTAGATCTCGTGCCGCTGGGTGAGGCGCGGCGCGTACTGGTCGACGTAGCTCGCGAGCGAGGTCACCGAGAAGTGCAGCGGCGGGCAGAACGGCTTGGCGTCCATCACCCGCACCTCGGGGTGCGAGAACGTCGGCAGCGCGAGGTCTTCGCCGAGGTCGGCGAGCAGCCCGTCGAGCAGGGGCTCGGGCACCAGGTAGAAGAACTGGCCGTCGTTCTCGGGCGAGGCGAACACGAGCCCGCGCGACCCGAGCGACACCATCACCCGCTGCCACTCGCGGTCGTGGCCGCCGTACGACAGCTGCATCTCGCGGTGGAACTCGTCGGCGTGGGCGATGCCGCCACACTGGAGCAGCGCGGCCAAGGCCTTGCGGTCGCGCTCGTTCAGCGACTTGATCATCGAGCCCAGACGCGCGCCCTGGCCGATGGCGCGCACCGTGAGCTGGATCATCCGGTCGGTGGTGGACACCCGGTCGGGCTGGCCGCCGAGCCCGCGGTACAACACCGCGACCAGCGGCTCCGGCATCGACTCGAGGTACCCGGCGAGCGAGTCGACCTCGCCCCGCGACAGCCGCCGCCGCCGACCGGCGGGTGAGCTCGGGGTCCCGCGCCGGGTCCGGGTGG
>JBEBJC010000875.1:0-3886 GCA_040080105.1 Myxococcota bacterium | reverse complement strand
GGCCGGCCGACCCATCGCGCGTGGCTCGAGCTGCTGTCGCCCGCGGCGTCGGTGCTGGCCGACCCCGAGGGGCGGACCCTGTTCACCCGGGCCCGCGTCGCGGCCCTGTCGAACCTGCTGCTGGTCGACGGAGGTCTGCTCGACGGCGCAGACGGCGCGAGGCGGGCGCCGATGGCCGCGACGTTGGTGGAGATCGCCGCCCGATCGCGCGCGATCGACGCCGCCGCCGAGTTCGCTCGGGCCGGAGAGAGCCGCCTGCCCCAAGCTGCGGATCTCGTGCGGCAGCTGCTCGAAGGCCGCCGCGAGGGAAAGGTCGAGCTGGCCGAGCTGCCGCCGGGCGTGCTCGCGCACCTCGCAGCGGTGATCACGGATCTCACGCAGCTCGGATCGGCGGCGAACCTGGTCCCTTCCCTGCAAGAGCCAGAGCCTCTCCTCGACGACGACCCCGACCCCCTCGGCCTGGACGACCTGCTCGTCGCCAGCACCGGCGGCCCGACCGATCGGCTGGCCGGGGTGTACGACACCGCCCTCGCCGCGGCCGAGAAGCTGGCGGCGGCGTGCGCCGGCTCGAGGGTCCGGGGCGCCGGGGCGCTCGCGGCGGTCGGATCGGTGTGTGAGCCGTGGACCAGCGGGACCCCGCTCGACCAGCTGCACGGGGTGGCGCGCGCGCTCGACGCGGAGGTGATGAAGGTGCTGCAGCTGTTGGTCGAGATCGGACGCGCCGCGCAGAAGCGCAGCGTCCCGCCGCCGGGGATCCGGAACGGCCTGCGGCGCGCCGCGCGCACCATCGACCAGATCGCGGCCGGGCTCGCGGTGGAGATCGCGCCGTTGTTGGCCGGAGTGGTGACCGGGGGGCCGGACTGGCCACCTCCGCCGCTGCCCGGCCCCCCGGACCGCCTGTCCGAGGCCCGGGGGGAAGGCCAGCTCGACGAGGCGGTCGCGGTGTTCGACCGCTCGCCCCCGGGCTTCGAGCGCGACGTGGCGCGGGCGTTCGCGCGGGCTGCGGTCGGCGGCCGCAAGGGTCACGGGGCGGAGCTGATCCGGCTCGCCGAGCGGGCCGACGAAGGCCGCTCCGCGCTCGCGGCGGCGGTGTCGCTGGTCGCGGGCGCCGCGGCGTTCCACGACGGCGACGACGAGGCGGCGGAGCGGCTGGCCGCCGATCTCGCGCGCCGGGGTCGGGCGCGGCGCAACGGCTTGCTGGTCGCGGCGGCCACCCTGCTCGCGATCGAGGTCCACCACCGGGCGGGGCGCCACGATCGGGCCGAGGCGGAGCGGTTCGCCGGGGCGCGGACCTGCTACCGGATGGGCAGCGCCGGCGGGTTCACCCTGGTGCTGCGGTGGACGCCGCCCGAGGAGCCCGAGTGACGCTGGGGCTCCCCGAGCGTGGCGAAGCTGCCCTCAGGCCCCGCGGACCCGCTCCTGGAACGAGCCGTCGGCGAGGGCCGCCCGGCTCTCGTCGTTGCCGCCGATCAGGGTGCCCCGCACGAACACCTGCGGGAACGTGGGCCACCCGCTCCACAACTTGACCGCCAGCCGCTCGCGCCACTTGCCTGCGTAGTTCCCGATCTCGACGTACTCGTACGGGATCGCCGCCTCGTCGAGGGCGGCCCGCACCCGCTTCACCGGCACGTTCCACCCCATCCCCACGACCACCACCGGGTGGCGGTCCACGGCGGCGCGGACCTTGTCCACCACCTCGCGGTGGAGCTCGGTCATCCGGGTAGCGGCGGTGGGCGTGACGGGCGGGTGTGACAGTTCGGGTCTCACGAGGGTCCTCCTGGAGTCGAGCGGGCCGTCCGTGAGTAGCCACCCGGCGGACAGTGTCACGTGAAGAATTGTTGGTGCTCGGACTCCGTCGTGCGGAAGTGTCGTTCAGCGGCGGGGCGGCTCGACCTCGACGACCACCGCGCCGCCCTCGTCGTGCAGGACGAGCACCGCGAACCGCTCCACCCGATCGAGGTCGTCGGTCGACAAGGTGGCGTAGTCGAACCGCCCGCGCCAGTCGGTGTAGCCGTCCTTGTAGAACGCGACCCGCCCCGCCGACCGGGCGTACGCCTTCACGTACGCCGCAGGGACCGCCGCGCCGGTCGACGCCGACCGCACCTGCAGCTGCCCGTACGCGTCGGACACCGCCACCTGCAGCTCGCTCGCGTACCGGGGCACCACCTGCCGCGCAGCGCCGGCCCGGACCTCGATCACCAAGTCGGCGCGGGCGATCTCCATCGGCACGGGGATCACCACCCGCCCGTCCGCGCCCACCGGCACCCGGTCGGTCCGGGCAGGCTCGACCCAGGTGAACCGGTCCACGTCGCCCGACAGGAACGGCTGGCGCGAGAACAGCAGCTCCACGTCCATCCGGTGGTACCGGAGCTCGATCTCGCGGGCGTTGTTCGCGTCGACCTCGATCGTGTCGCGGTGCGCGGCCACCCGCAGGGTCACCTGGCGCGAGGCCAGCGCGTCCATCCTCGACTCGCGCCGATCGGGATCCACCTCGGGCGCCGGGGTGCCCTCGATCTCGTCGAGGGTGGCGGAGACGGCGCGGAACCGGCTGCGCCACCGGTCGACCGGGGTGTCGAGGTGGGGACGGATCGCGCCGCGCGCCGCCGACAGATCGCCGCGCACCGCGGCCGCGTACGCGGTCAGGTACGCGTGCTGCAGCGCCGGCCGGGCGTCCGCCGCCGGGGCTCGGTCCAACGCGCGGGCAGCGTCTTCGGGGCGGTCCATCGCGAACAGGTAGTGGCAGGCCTCGAGCCAGTCGGACCCGGTGGGCGCAGGGCCCCGGGCGACCCGCTCCAGGAACCGCCGCCACTGACGGGCGAGGCCGTCGTTCGGGATCACGCGGGTCCGACCGAGGCGGTGGGCGCGCGCGTTGACCAACGGCGCGTACTCCCGGTGGTCGTACGTGCCCTGGTACACCGCGTCGAGCGCGACCCATCCGAGGTCGATCGGATCGAGCTCGCGCACCCACCCCGGCTGGCTCGCGAGCCACTCGCCGAGGCGCGTGCGATCGGGGTGGACCAACGCGTACGCCCAAAGGGTGTCGTCGAACCACCGCCGGTCGGCCAGCGCGGCGGTGACCTGGTCGAACGCGGCCCGCTCTCGCATCCGCCACGCGATCCGAGGCAGATCGACCCGCGCCAGGTTGCAGGTGCGCAAGAACGCC
This sequence comes from Myxococcota bacterium, assembly GCA_040080105.1. GTDB lineage: Bacteria > Myxococcota_A > UBA796 > UBA796 > JACKER01. The sequence goes on along the minus strand of JBEBJC010000875.1, from coordinate 723 downwards.
ACCACCTCCGCGAGGGTCCCCCGCTGCGACACGTGGGCCCACGAGGTCGCGTCCACGGCGCTCGGCACCAACACCACCGACAGGACGCGGTCCGGCGCGGCGGCGAGCAACCGATCTCCCCGCACCACCCGGGCGCCCCACCACCGGAACGCCCCCGGCGACGGGAGGTAGAACGCCACGTCCACGGTGGTGGTCGCGTACGGCTCGAGGGTCAGGTGATCGGTCCGGGTGGGGATCGCGCCCGACACCGCCACCGCGCCCGCCGGGATCTGGACCACGACCGACAGCCGCTGGGTCGCACCGGTCGGGTTCGACACCACGACCCGAGCCTCGTACACCACCCCGGCCACGAGCTCGTCGCCGACGACCTTCTCGCGCCGGTCGGACCCCTCCCACTCCCACCGGTCGTCGGCCCGGACGAGGGACTGACCGACGAGCACCGCGCCGGCCGGCGGCCCTTCGACCTCGACCAGCTCGGACACCGCGACCAGCGAGTCGCCGCCGGGCTCGAACGGCAGATCGAGCACCGCGAGCGCGCACACCGCCGCGGCGAACGAGGCCGCGCCGTCGGCGAGCGCCGGGGACAGGAACGGGCCGTCGGTGTGGGCCGCCAGGTCGCGCCACAACCGCTCGGGCCCGAGGTGGTCGGGGCCGGCGCCGGGCGCGTGCCACCACCCGTGCTCCACCCACTCCTGGGTCCGCTCGACCCCGCGGTACAGCGCC
>JBEBJC010000874.1:0-3891 GCA_040080105.1 Myxococcota bacterium | reverse complement strand
TCGCCGACGCGGGCGCGTCGGCTGGAGACCCGGTGCGGATCGGCGCGGCGATGCTCGCGGGCGGGTGCCGGTGGGTGCAGCTGCGGTGCAAGGGCTGGGGGCCCGACGACACCGCGCGTGCCGGGCGGGAGCTGCTCGCCTTGTGTCACCAGGTGGGCGCTCGGTTGGTGGTGAACGACGACCCGTCGGTGGCGGCAGCGATCGGTGCCGACGGGGTTCACCTCGGGCAGCTCGACGGCCCGGTCGACGCCGCCCGCAGGCTGCTGCGCCCCGGCGCGGTGGTCGGACGGAGCACCGGTGACCTCGCCGCGCTCGCGCTGGCGGTGGCCGAGGCGGACTACGTCGCGTTCGGGCCGGTGTGGGACACGCCGCACCTGTCGAGGCCGAAGGAGGTCCGCGGGCTCGACGGGCTGCGCGCGGCGCGGGCGGTGGTCCCTCGCCGGGTGCCGCTGGTCGCGATCGGCGGGATCACCGAGGACCGGCTGCCCGAGCTGCGGCGGACCGGGGTGGACGCGTGGGCGGTGATCGGCGCGATCGCTTCCGCGGCCGACCCGGTGGCGGCCACGGCGCGGCTGTGCTGAAGCCGGCCGACGTGGTGGCGGGGCTCGTCGATCGGCCAGGCCTCGCGTGGCTCGACGGAGCGGACGACACCGGCACCATCGTGACGTGGGACCCGGTCGACGTGGTGACCCGCGCAGACGGCTGGCCCGCGGCGGGGCGGGCGCGCACCCGTGCGGTCGCGACGGGGGCGGCCCCGTTCACCGGCGGGGTGCTCGGCTACGTCGGCTACGGCGCGGGTCACGTCGTCGACGCGGTGCCGCGGTGCGCGCCGACCCCCGAGCCGGACGTGTGGCTCGGTCGGTTCGACGGCGGCCTGTGTTGGCGCGGCGGGGAGTGGACGGTCGCCGGCACCCCGGGGTTCCGCCGCGACGCCGAGCGCGTGTTGGCGGCCGCCGGGGCGCGCCCGCCGCCGCCGGCCCCGAGCGCCCCCCGAGCGGACACCGACGATCGGGCCGGGTTCGAGGCGCGGGTGGAGCGGGTCCGGGCGTGGATCGCGGAGGGGGACTGCTACCAGGTGAACCTGTCCCGCCCGGTGCGGGTCCCGGCCGCAGGTGATCCGTTCCACGCGTACCTGCGGCTGCGGTCGCGCCCGGCGGCCTACGGGGCGTTCTTGCGGCCGTCGGACGAGATCGCGGTCCTGTCGAACTCGCCGGAGCTGCTCCTTTCGCAGCGGGGGCGGCGGCTGCGGTCGGTGCCGATCAAGGGGACCCGCCCCCGCAGCGCGGACCCGGCCCGCGACGCCGCGTTTCGGGCCGAGCTCGAGGCGTCGCCGAAAGACCGGGCCGAGCTCACGATGATCACCGACCTGGTCCGCAACGACCTCGGACGGGTGGCGCGCGTGGGCACCGTCCGGGCCGAGGAGCGGCAGCTGACGGACCACCCGACGTTGTTCCACACCTCGTGGCCGGTCGAGGCCGAGCTCGCCGAGGGGCTGGACGCGTGGGACGCGCTGGCCGCGGTGTTCCCCCCGGGCTCGGTCACTGGGGCGCCGAAGGTCCGCGCGTGCCAACGGATCGCGGAGCTCGAGCCCGCGCCGCGAGGGGTGTACTGCGGGGCCATCGGGTACGTCGCCGACGGGGGCGACGCGACCTGGTCGGTGGCGATCCGGGTGGCGGTGTTCGACGGCGCCGACGCGCGGTACCACGTGGGCGGTGGGATCGTGGACGGCTCGGACCCGGCGGCGGAGTGGGAGGAGACGGTGACCAAGGAGCTCGCGCTACGGCGAGCCCTGGTGCGCCTCGACCCGAGCTGACGTCACTCGATCGGCTCCGGGTCGACCTCCTCGTCCGGCAGGCCCTCGTCGGGTAGCGGATCTTCGTCCTCCCCTTCATCCACCACGTTCGGGTCGGGTTCGGTCGGGGTCGCCACCCCTCCGGTCCGCGCCGCCTCGCGCTCCGCCCGCCGAGCGGCGAGCCGCGCGCGGATCTCCTCCCGGTGTTTGTCGCGGTCCTCGTCGGTGACCGGCGCTCCAGCGTCGCCCGGCAGGCCGAGGGCCGCTCCACCGCTGCGGGTCGAGCCCCGCGGGCGGGTCGACACCGACGCCGAGCGCATGCTGCAGTTCGCCGACCCGATCCGGGCGAGGGTGCCGCGACAGGTGAACTGGTAGGTCCCGTCCGACTGCTTGGCGCTGCTCATCAGCCCCTCGAAGCTCGTGAGGGTGCCCGAAAGGTTCGAAAGGTTCAGCGTCACGTCGAACGCGCTCCGCTCGAGCGGCTCGCGCAGGGTGATCTCCCCGCTCAAGCCGAGCGTCGCGAGCTCACTCGTCGCCTTGCCCTCGCTGATGGTGCCCTTGCCGTCGACGAAGTCGATCACGACGTTCAGCTCGCTCACCGGCAGGTCCATCCCGAGCGGCCCGATGCCCGGCGCCTCGAGGTCGGACAGCAACAGGTCCTTGCCGTGCACCACCATTCGGCCGGCGGCGTCGCGCGGCGTGCCCGACTCCCCCGCGTGCAGATCGAGCTCGAGCCCGAGCTTGCCGTCTCCCGAGGCACCGGCGACCGACATCAGGTCGGCCAGCGGCACGTCGACCGCCCGGACCGTCAGGTCGGCGACAGTGATCTCGCCACGCTTGTCGAGCCCGGTCCCGACGCTGTAGTCGATCGAGCCCTCCGACAACCCGAGGCTGCCGCTGATGTGAGGCGCCCGCGCGAACAGCGATCGGAGCGGATCGAGCCGCACCGCGAACCGCTTCACCAGCGCCACCAGCTCCGGACCGGCCACCGGTGGGGGTTCCTGCGGCTCCTCCCCCTCGACCGGCTCTTCTTCTTCCGGTGCCTCGCCGAGGTGGTACAGCTTCAGGTCGGACACCGCGATCCCGGTCCACCACGGGGCGACACCGCCCACGTCCGCCGAGTACGCCTCGCCTAGGCGCTGCGGGACCTCGTACCGGATGCGCTCCGACATCGCGTCGGACGGGAAGGTGACCCGGAACGTGACCAGGAACACCACGAGCGCCCACACAAGCGAGCCGAGAACGAACAACACCTGCTTCACGGTGTCTCCCCTTCGGTGGCGGTGGCCATCGACAACACGGTGATCTCCAGCGACAGATCCATCGCCTTCTCCTTCTTCACCGTCACCACCTTGAACGCGGCGTTGTCGACCCGTGCCGGGTAGCCGCTCGTCTCGAGCTCGTGCAGGAACCGGTACAAGATGTCCTGCTTCGCCCGCTTCAACTCGATGTTGTACTTGGTCTGGGTGATGTCACCGACCTGCTCGGAGCCCTTCTGCGCCACCGAAGACAGCGAGCCGCCGAGCTGGTGCTTGTTCGCGAGCTCCTCGATCCATGCGGTCACCGGCTGGCGCGTGATCTGATCGAGTCGGTCCTTCTGGGCGGCGAACCGAGAGTCTGCGTCTCGATAGTCGACCTCGAGCGCCTCGACCCGGGCGTAGGTCTCCTTGGCAGACCGGACGCGGCTCGCCTTCTCCTCCAGCGTGGAGTGCAGCAGGTACCAGAACCCGCCGGTCAACGCAGCGGCAGCGAACAGCATCAGGCCGACGAGCAGGATCCGGTCGCGTGGCGACAGCGACTCGAGCGTCTGCTCGACCCGCGCGGGCATCCACGAGGAACGGGTGCCGGACAGGGTGGCCATCGCCTAGCCTCCTTCCTGGCCGGTGCCTTCTTCGGCAGCCGCGGCCAGCGAGATCGTGATCGGGAACCGCACGTGGCCGTTGGCCAGCTTCGTCTCCTGGCCCTTGGTCGCGCCGTGGAACCGAGGGTCCGCCTTCAGCTTCTCCTCGACCGCGGCGCTCGACGCGTAGCCGTCGGTCTCGGCGTTGAACGTGATCGTGGTCGGGCTGATCGTGAGGTCGGACACCTCGACCTTCACG
>JBEBJC010000873.1:0-3892 GCA_040080105.1 Myxococcota bacterium | reverse complement strand
GTGGTTCGCCGAGTCCGGGTACACGCGGGAGGAGGGTGCGACCGAGGACGGCGAGATGGAGCCCTACGCGTGGTTCGGCTGGGATGTGGCGGTCGACACCGAGGACCGCCACCTCCTGATCGGCGCCCGCACCTCCTCCAGCTACTTCCAAGTGGGCGCGTTCCCGTTTCCGGCGGAGGTCACCGCGCGCCCGCAGGAGAACGTCGGGCTGCTGGTCCCCTCGCGCGAGATGGACTACCCCCTGTTCACCACGAACCTCGGGGTGGCGTACACCTTGAGGGGAGAGCGCCTGTGGACCTCGACCTACCCGACCAACGGGCCGAGCGCGTTCTCCGGCGAGGTGTACACCTTCGATCTCCCGTTGACCGGCGCGCGCGATGAGCAGGACGCTGTAGCGGTCTACCGAGCGGACGCCGGCGACTATGTGAAGACCGGCGCGGTCTCCTGGTCCGACGACCTGGACGGAGACGGTGTCCCCGACCTCGTGATCGGGGCACACGCCCGAAACGAAGGGACCGGAGTGGTGGCGATCCTGTCGGACCCACCCGATGGAGACCATCGCGTCTGGGACCTCGCCCACGCGACGGTCGACGGTGTGGTCGCCGAAGGCCGTCTCGGTGATCAGGTCGCGACGGGTGACCTGGACGACGACGGGATCGCCGAGCTGCTGACGGGGGCTGCCGCGGTGTACGGCGCGAGCACCTTCCACGCGTTCCTCGGCCCGCTGGCGGGTGCCCGCCTCGCCTCCTCCAGCGAGTGGACGATCCACGGGGAGGACGGCATCGAGCGGCTCGGGGTATCCTCCGCGGCGGCAGACCTCGACGGCGACGGATCCACCGACCTCGTCGTCGGTCGTCCGGGCAATCCGGCGCTGGGCATCCAAGACGGCAGCGTCCTGCTGTTCCGCGGACCGGTGGCCCCCGGGGTGTACGACAGCGCCGACGCCGACATCGTGGTCCGCAATGCACAGCCACCCGGGACGGGCGACTTCTTCGGCTACGTGCTCCGCACCGGCGACCTGAACGGCGACGGCGCGCACGAGCTGGTGATCTCCGCCCCGGACGACGTGGAGGGCGGGCGGCCGGTGGGCTCGGTGCACGTCCTGTACGGCCGCCCCGAGCTGTTCGCGCTCTGAACCCTCGTGCCGACCCGTCGGTGTTCGCGGCGCCAGACGTGGCAGACGTCAGCGCGCCAAATCCGGCAAGATCGGTCGGGCTTCGAGTGCACCAGAGGCGCCGAACGGGGCGAGGTCGCCGACGCAGGTCGACGAAGTCCGGCCAGATCGCCGACGGACTCGATGCGCGCGTGCAGTTGGGCGCTGGTGGTGCAGCGGGTCGCCGCCCTACCGGCGGCGGAGCCACGGCAGGGCACGCCGAGCTCGCCGGTGGCGCACCCGCAGCCGGAGTCCTCGCTGTCGGCGGTGTCGGTGTCGTCGGGCGGACCGTCGAGGGTGTCGCCGCCCGAGTCCAGCGCCCCGCTGTCCGGCGGCGCACCGGTGTCGAACGGCCCGGGCGGCGGGCCGGTCGCGGTGGTGGTGGTCGCCGCGGCGGCGTACGCGCTCGGCGGCGCCGCGCGCTCGACGGTCCACGAGGTCGAGGCTGGGCTGCTCCTCGGATGGCCGTGCTCGGCCGCGGGCTGGTGGCGCCCTGGCTCGTTCTGCGTCTCCCCACGCCGGCGACAATGACCCATGGGCAGGCCTCCTCGACCTGGCGGCTCGGGCCGTCCCAGTCGAGCGGCTCGTCGAGGCGCTCACGCCTTGAACGTGAGCAACGGCCGCAGCCGGGCCACGACCTCGACCACACCGGCGTCCCGCTGGGCGGCGACCACCGGCTCGATCGGCTTGTAGGCCGCGGGCGCCTCCTGCACCCGCCGCTCGTCCCGCAGCGTGACGCAGTGCACCCCGTCCAGCCCGAGCGCGGTCGCGTGGGCGTCGTCGCGCACCTGCTGGCCCATCGCCCCCCGGGACACCGCCCGGCCCGCGCCGTGGCTCGCGCTCTGCAGGAACCGGCGAGCGCCCCGGCCGACACACACGAACGACGCGGTGCCCATCGAGCCGGGGATGATCACCGGCAGGCCCGCGTGCGCCGGGCACGCGCCCTTGCGCGAGACCCACAGCCCCCCCTCGAACGTGGTGAGGTTGTGGGGCACGTCGTACACGAGCGGGGCGGCGACGCCGGCCCCGAACACCTCGCGCAGCCGCAGGCGCATCAGCTCGGCCAGCAGCATCCGGTTCACGAACCCGTAGTTGCCCGCCGTGGCCTCGGCGGAGAGGTACGCCCGGGCCGCGGCCCCGCCGGCAGGCAGCGGGAAGATCCGCGACGCAGGGTACCGCTCTCCGTCCGGCCACGCCTCCCGCGCCCGATCGCGCCAGGTCGCGCCGATCACCTTGCCGACCTTGCGCGACCCGGTGTGGACCATGAACACCACCCGGTCGCGGGCGAGGCCCCACGCCCAGGCCCGCCTCCGGTCCATCACCTCGTCGACGACCTGCACCTCCACGAAGTGGTTGCCGCGCCCGATGGTGGCGAGCCCGTCGTCGCGCACCTCGCCGTCGTCGGGGACCAGCGTCTGCGGCGCCCACTGCACGTCCCCCGCGAGGGAGCCCCCGCCGAACACGCGCGGGTGGAGCTCGGTGGCGCCGAGCGTGCCGTCGTCGAGCGTCCGGCGGGTGGTCTCGTCCCACACCTGCGCCCAGTCGACGTCTGCACACCGCCCGAGCGGGCGCGCCCGGGTGGCCTCGATCCACGCGGGCAGGCCGCCGCTGAACAGCGCCCGCATCGACGCGGCCGACATCACCGAGTCTCGGGTGCCGAGCAGGTAGTCGCCGCGCAGCTTGTCGACCAGGGACGCCCGGCCGGACTCGAACGCGCCGAGCTCGAGGTCGGTCGCGTGCAGCCGCATCCCGCAGTTCACGTCCGAGCCGACCGCGGCCGGGACCACGACGCTGTCCGACCCGAACACCGAGCCGATCGCGATCCCGCTGTCGCCGGGGTGGAAGTCCGGGGTGGCGCACACGGCGCACGCGCCGCCGCCGTGGGGGTGGCGGACCGACGCGAGGTCGGCGAGCTGCGCCGCAGCGTCCGCCTCGAGCGGCAGCGCGTCCGGGAGCAGGACCTCGGCGAACGGGGCGTGGGGGTCGTCGGTGTGGCGGATACACCACACCGGCCCGTCGCGGCGGACGGTGAGCCCGCGGCGGGCGAGCGCGCGCACCACCCGCGCGACGGAGGGCGGTGACGACGGAGACTGTGAAGGCGGCTGCACGTGTACCTCGCGCCTCGCTCCCGGAGGGCGCGGGCGGTGACGGGGTGGACCGAAGTGCAGCCGCGGTCCTGCAGATCGGGTAGCGCGGGCCCGCCCGGCCGTCCACCGGGAGACCGCTATCTCGCGGCGGTGTCACCGTCGGGGACCGGCGGCGCGAGCCACTCGATCTCGGGCAGCCGCCTCCAGGGGGGCTCCACCCGCGGATCCGGCGCCCGATCGAACCGAGCCAGGGCGTCCCGTACGACCCCGGTGTCTCCGCGGGCCCACCCCAGCCACGCCTCCGCCAGCTCGATCGCGAAGTCCGACGCGATCTCCGGGATCCGCTGGGTGCGGGCCGCGGCGACACACGCGCGCGCGGGGTCCACCTCCCCCAGCTGCACCTCGGCGACGGCGCGGAACGCGTGCGCCAACACCGAGCCGCCCGGATCGTGTGCCGCCGCCTCGGCGAGCCGCAGCGACGCCTGCCCCGGCTCGCCCCGCCGGAGGGCGCACAGCCCGAGCCCCATCCGGAGCTGCGAGGTGGCCCGCGCCGACAGCCCGGGGGTCCGCGCGACCTGCTGCAGCTCCTCCTCGACCCCCACCGCACCGGCCACCAGCAGGCACCGCCCCCGGTGCACCGCGTAGATCGCCC
>JBEBJC010000872.1:0-3900 GCA_040080105.1 Myxococcota bacterium | reverse complement strand
GCGCGGGGCGGTGGCGGGGTTCGCCCTCGCGAGTGCGTTCGCGGCCTCGCTCGGCCGCCGCCGCCCGTGGCCGCTGCTGCTCACCGGAGCGCTCGTCGCCGCGACCCCCGCGAGGGACGCGCGTCTGTTCGCGGTCGGGGTGTACCTGCGGATCTCGGACTTCGCCGACCCCTCCCCGTCCGCGATCCGGGCGTTCGCCGACGAAGGCTGGGAGCTGGTGTCGTACGAGGACGGCCGCACGGGCGCCGTCGCGGTGGGACGGTCGACCCGCACCGGGAACACCTGGCTGTCGATCAACGGCAAGGTCGACGCGAGCACCGGCGACGACATGCCCACCCAGCAGCTCTCGGGCACTCTGCCGGTGCGGCTCGCGCAGCGCCCGGTGCGCGACGTGCTCGTGGTGGGCCTGGCGAGCGGGGTGACCGCCGGAACGGTGCTGGCCGAGCCCGGGGTGCGCTCGCTCACGGTGGTGGAGCTCGAGCCGGCGGTGGTCCGCGCGTCCGCCGCGTTCGACGGGGTCAACGGCCGCCCGCTCGCCGATCCGCGCACCGCGCTGGTGATCGACGACGCTCGCGGCTGGTTGTCGGGGACGGATCGGACGTTCGACGCGATCGTCAGCGAGCCGTCGAACCCGTGGATCACCGGTGTGTCGTCGCTGTTCACCCGCGAGTACTGGGAGCTCCTGCGGGGGCACCTGCGGGACGGGGGCGTGGTTTGCCAGTGGATCCAGCTGTACGGGATGGGCACCGACGAGCTCCGCGGCCTGGTGCGGACGTTCCTCGAGGTGTTCCCCGACAGCCGCCTGTTCGTGACGATCGAAGGAGCGGACGTGCTGCTGATCGGCGGGGCCCAGGGGCCGCGGGACGGAGCGGGGCCGATCTCGCACACGCTCGACGCGGCGGGGTTGGCGCGGCTCGGCGGCTCCGGGTGGGCCAACACCGACGATCGGCCGTGGGTCGAGTGGAGCGCGCCTCGGTGGCTGCACTACGACACCGCCCCCGCGAACGCGGCGCTGATCCGCGCGATCGCGGCGGAGTCGCCGATCACAGCGGACGGGCCGAGCCCTTCTCCACCCTGAGCACCACCGGGATCACCACGTCGCTCACCCCGTCGCCGTTCTGGCCCCACGGCGCGAACCGCAGGTCGGTGATCACCCGCTCCACACAGGTCATCAGCGGCGAGTCGGCGATCGAGCTGTTCACCGAGGTGCCGATCACCGAGCCGTCCGGACGGACGAGCGCGGACAGGAACAGGTTCCCCTGCAGGTCGGACACGTCTCGCTGCCGCTCCGCGTAACACCGGCCGAGCGGCTCCTTCAGCGGCTCGATCGCGACCGCCGCGGTGGCCACGGTCACCCCGCCGCCGCTGATCCGGGCGTCGTAGAACCAGGCCTTCGCCGGAGATCCCCGCAGATCGGGGGCGGGCTCCGGCGCGCCGGACGGAGGGACGACCACCTCTCCACCACTCTCCCGACGGAGCAGCGCCGCGATCCGCGGCCCCTCGGGCTCGGCGGTGGGCATCGTCGCGGGCGTATCGAGCCACCCCCTCGCCTCGAGCGCGACCGCGAGCTCGGGGAACCGCTCGAACAGGGGCTCCGCGTCGTCCACCGGCAGGGTGGTCTCCACCCGGCGGGTCCACCGGGGCAGGACCCACTGCTCGACCCAGTCGGTGCCGCCGGCGGTCGAGCTGCGGGCGAACTTCCGGCTGCCGTGGAACCGCGGGGGGGCGATCCGCTCCTGCGCCTCCATCACCAGGTAGTAGTGCCCGCGCTTGCCGCGGCCCTTCCACTCGGCCTGCATCAGGGTGTCGGCGGCCGCGGGGGATCCCACCGGGGCGACGTAGTCCACCACCACGTCGAGCTGGTCGCGGTCGCGGTGCAGGGTCAGCGCCAGCTCGCGGGCGCCCGAGTCGATCAGGCGCTGCAGCAGCCGGTCCGACTGCGCGAACGAGGTCAGGGTCGACGCGGGCTGCAGCTCCATCGTCCGCCCGATCGCCTCCAGGCACTCGTCCACGTCGGCGCACGCGAGGAACTCGGCCTCGACGTTGACCAGGGTGCGCCGGACGGTGAACGTCTGGCTGAACGGGTCGTACACCACCCGGGTGGTCAGCGCCTCCACGTGCTCGAGGCACGCGGTGCAGGCGAGGAGCACCCCGAGGACGAACGACAGGCGGGCGAGGGACCGGTGGCGAATCACCGGCCGACGATACCCCGCGCCCGCCGTTCGGTGCCAGCTGCGCGGGTACGTCGCGGGTACCGCGGGTCTGGTACGATGGGGCGTGGAGCCAGAGCGATACGAGCTCGGTCGGTTCGTGCTCGACGCCGGCGCTCGCCGGCTGACCCGAGCGGGGGAGGACGTCCCCCTCCCGCCGGACGCGCTGGACGCGCTGATCGAGATGGTGCGACGCCCGGGTCGGGCGATCGCCGCCGAGCCGGCGGTGTCCACGACGCTCCGCGCCGCGCTCGGAGCGCAGGGGGACCACCTCGAGCGGATCGGGGGCGGGCTGCGGTGGACGGGGCCGGTCCGGCGGCTCACCTCGATCGATCTCGCCGATCGGAAGGGGCACTTCGAGGTGCTGGGCCTGCTCGGCGAGGGCGGGATGGGCCAGGTGTGGCTGGTGCGCCACCCCGTGCTCCACCGCCGGTTCGCGGTGAAGGTGGTCTCGGCGTCGAACCCGCACCTCAACGCGCGGATCCTGCGCGAGGCCCGGGCCCAGGCGCGGGTCCAGCACGGGAACGTGCTCGAGGTGCTCGACGTGTTCGAGATCGACGGGCGACCGGCGATGTTGCTGCCGTTGGTCGAGGGGCCGACGCTGCAGGCGGTGTGCGCCCGGTCGGCGCCGAGCCTCGACACGTGGTTCCCGGTGTTCCGGGAGGTGGTGGCCGGGGTCGCCGCGATCCATGCGGCGGGCCTCGTGCACCGCGACCTCAAGCCGTCGAACATCCTGCTCGACGTGTCCGGGCCGCGGATCGTACCGAAGATCGCAGACTTCGGGGTGGCCAAGGCGCTCGAGGACCACCGCGCGCACGAGCACCTGACCGGCGCGGGCGTCGCGCTCGGGACCCCCTCGTACGCGGCGCCGGAGCAGCTGCGCGACGCCGGATCGGCCGACGCGCGGGCCGACGTGTGGGCGCTCGGGTGCATCTTGCACCAGCTGGCCACCGGCGCACCTCCGCGCCGGGTCGGCGCCCGGGTCGTGCTGGACGACCTCGGGCCGCTGTGGAACACGCTGATCGACCGGATGGTCCGCGAAGATCCGAACGACCGGTTCCCCGACGCGGCGGCGGTGGCGTCCGCGCTGCCCGAGCACAGCGGGAGCCCGGACCTCGCGCTGGCGCTCGCGCGCACCCACACCCCGACCGCGCGACCCGACACGCCGGTGCTCGCGACGATGATCCCGTCGGCGATCGCCGCGCCCGAGCCGTCGCCGGATCTCCGCGGCCCGAGCCGGCGCGCGCTGTTGTGGGGGGCGGCGGTGGGCCTCGGCGCCGCCGCGGTGTACTCCGTTCGGAACTCGGTCTACCTGTGGTCGTCGGGGGCCGCCCCGCGCGGCGGCACCCTCCGGTTCGGTTCGAGCCGGGCGCGCGGTCCGCTCGGGGTGGCGACGTCGGTGTCGTCGATGTGGGCCGCGGTTCGCTCCGCAGTGTTCGAGCCGCTGGTGAGCTTCGACGACCAGGGCGCGGTGGTCCCGGCGGTGGTCGCGCGGTGGGACCGCCCGACCCCGCGCACGCTGCGCCTGGTGCTCCGAGGGGACCTTCAGTTCCACGACCACCCCGCGACGCCGGGCGGGCGCCCGGCGACCGCCCACGATCTGGCGCACACGATGCAGATCGCGGTCGAGCGCGGGTGGGTGTCGGGCGCACCGCTCGGGGTGGAGGTGGTGGGTGACGCGGTGGTGCTG
>JBEBJC010000871.1:0-3901 GCA_040080105.1 Myxococcota bacterium | reverse complement strand
CCTCGGGGGCCGGGGCGGGCGTCTCGTCGATCTTCTCGATCTTGCCCTCCTGCGCGCCCTCCTTCAGCTGCTTCTTCAGGCCCTTGCCGAGGTCCTGCTCGAGGATGTTGAACTCGACCCGGCGGTTCTGGTCCTGGCCCGCCTTGGTCGCGTTGTCACCCACGGGCTTGGTCTCGCCGAACCCGATCGCGACCAGGCGGTCGGCCTCGACGCCCTTCGACACGAGGTAGGTCTTGACCGCGTCGGCGCGGGCCTGGGACAACTTCAGGTTCTTCGCGTCGTCGCCCACCGAGTCGGTGTGGCCTTCGACCTGCATCTTCTTGATGCCCTTCTGCTTGCCCAGGGTGGCCGCGATCCCGTCGAGCATCTCGAACGACGCCTTCTGGATCACCGCCTTGCCGCTCGCGAACTGGACCTTCTCCAGGATCACGATCTTGTCTTCGGCGATGTAGAACTTCTTCATGCAGCCGTCGGACCGGCTGGCGTCGATCCCCTCCGGGGCCTTCTCGTCGGGGCAGTCGTCGCGGAAGTCGGGCACCCGGTCGCCGTCGCGGTCGGGGCAGCCGAACGAGGCCAGCGGGCCCGCGTCGTTCACGCACTCGTCCTCGTCGTCGACCAGGCCGTCGGCGTCGGCGTCGGGGCAGCCCTTGGTCGCCACGGTGCCCTTCACGTCGCGGCACGCGTCGTCGGCGTCGAGCACGGTGTCGCCGTCGTTGTCGGGGTCGGGGCAGCCGTTCTCGTCCTCGAACGAGTCCTTGTCCTCGGCCTCGCCCTTACACGCGTCGGCCGCGTCGAGCACGCCGTCGCCGTCGTTGTCCGGGTCGGGGCAGCCGTCGGCGTCCTCGAACTCGTCGATGTCCTCGGCCTGGTCGATGCAGGTGTCCACGTCGTCGGCCAGGCCGTCCTCGTCGGCGTCGCGCGGGCCCATCGGCAGGTACATCACGCCGAGCGTCCACATCCCGTCGAGGAACGAGTCCCCGCGGTTCTCCCAGTTCTCGGAGCCCACGTTGAGCAGCCAGCGGTACTCGGTGCGGATCGCGATGTCACCGAGCGGGATCAACAGGCCCGGGCCCGCCTGGCCGGCGAAGTCCACGTCGAGCTTGCTGCCGGTGGGCAGGTTCAGCGCGCCGTCGTCGTTCACCTTCTTGAAGAACGGGCCCACGCCCACGCTGAGCAGCAGGGAGACGGGCTCCTCCTCGAACACCCGCCCGACCATGTTCACGCTCGGCGCCATCCCGAAGTAGCCGAACTTGTCGGGGATCCCGACCTGGGTGCGCCCGGCCGGCATCAGGGCCAGGTCGAGCTCGAACCCGAGGGTGGGGTTCATCCAGTACCCGACCCGCGGGGTGATCACGGGGGTGTCGCCGAGCACCTCGAGCTGGTCGGTGAAGAACGCCCCGCCGAACAGCCCGACCGAGATCGCGGAGTCGGCCGCGTGGGCAGTGGAAGAGGCGAGCAAGGCGGTGACGAACAGCATCGACTTCATCGGTACGGGCCTCCGACGCCAACTCCGAGTGAGTTGCGTGGGTGGGGGAGCGACGAGCGTCCGACGGACCTCGCCTCAGTTGGGCGTGCATCTTTGCAAGGTCGGCCCCGGCGTGCAACTCGTGACCGATCGCGGGTGGGGTGTTCGGCCGCCCCGCCTTGTTCACCTCGCGGCGTAGCGCTAAGCGAGGCGAGGAGGCACCGATGGCGATCCTCGACCGAGTGAGCGAAGCGCTCAAGGACGCGATGCGCAACAAGGACAAGACCCGCATCGATGGGTTGCGTGCCATCCGCGCGGCGTTCATCGAGGCGCTGAAGGTGGACGGCTCGACCGAGCTCGCCGACGACAAGTCGCTCGAGATCCTGCGCCGGCTCGCGAAGCAGCGCAAGGAGAGCATCGAAGCGTTCACCGGCGGCGGGCGCGACGATCTGGTGGCCGAGGAGAAGGGCGCGCTCGCGGTGATCGAGTCGTTCCTGCCGCAGACGGCCGACGCGGCCACCACCCGCGGGTGGGTGCAGGAGGCGATCGCGGCGAGCGGCGCGACCTCCGCGCGAGACATGGGCAAGGTGATGTCCGCCCTGCTGGCGGCCCACCGCGCCGAGCTCGACGCCAAGCTGGCGAACCAGATCGTGCGCGAGCTGCTGCCGGGCTGAGGTCCGCCCCCTCCCGGGTTTCTGACGATTCCGTCAGGACAGATGGACGATCGATCACGTGATCCGGGCGCGGGAGGCGATTAAGAGGGGGTGCCATGACCAAGCACCTGCTCCTCCTCCCGGTGCTCGCGGGTTGCTCGTCGAACGGGGTCCACGGAAAGGTGGGCGGGTTCGACGTGGAGATCCAGAGCGCGTTCCTGATCTACGACGCCCCCCCCGAAGGGTCGGACGGCCTCGCGATCGTCGCGATGTCGTCGATGCCGAGCGCCTGCGCGGCGTACCGCTACTGGTACGACGAGGTGCTGAAGGCCGAGTCGTCCGACGACCTCGCCAAGGCCTGGGCCACCGCGTTCCCGGAGCAGTTCTGGGAGGTGCTGGTCGAGGTGGTCAACGACGGGTCGAGCTGGCCGGTGTCGGGGTCGGAGTGGCAGGGCCTCGGGGTGCAGGAGAACCCGGCCGCCGGGCGCCTGTCGGCCGAGCTCATCCAGCACAACGCGCACCGCCCGGCGGAGTGGTTCGACGGCCTGCAGGGCTACGAGAACCACTACTCGTCGAACGCCGGGTTCGCGAAGTGGCGGAAGGCGGTGCCGGGTGAGCACCTGTCGGGGGTGTTCTCCACCTCGACCGTCGACCCGGACGGCGTGCCCACCGGGCAGGTGAAGATCGAGTTCAACGCCACGCCGTGCCCGAACCTGCGGGTCGACGCGGTGTTCTCGGAGACCCCGGCCGAGGCCACCGACACGGGCGCGGTCGAGGAGTAGCGGTCGTCAGCGCTGGCGCAGCCAGGCGAGCGCCTCTTGGGCGATCGCGGCGTCGTCGAACACCGCGGACGCCAGGTCCGGCTCGGGCGCCCAGCGGTCGACCTCGGCCAGGTGGACCTCGGCCGCCGCCACGTCCTGGCGGGCCGCGGCCGCCCGCGCGAGCGCGGCCTCGGCTCGGGCCCGCACGAACCGCTCGGGGCCGTGGCGCTGGCACGTGCTGTCCTCGGCCACCAGGGCCGCCCACGCCGCCTCCGCGCCCGCCGGGTCGGCGCGCGACGCGTCGAGCCAGTCCGCCCGCAGCGCGCCCTGGGTGCACCCCTCGAGCGGGACCTCGGGCAGCGGCAGCTGGTGCAGCCCCGCCGCGGCCAGCGCGAGCAGGTTCGCGAGCCGCTCGCGCCCCTCGATCCCCCGCAGCTCGGTGAGCTTCAGCTGCGCGCGGTCGAACGCGCCGTCGTGTGCGGCCACGATCCCCTCGAGCAACACCAACCGCGGCGCCAACCGATCGTGCAGGCCGCTCGGCATCCCGCCGAGCGCCGCCACGTCGCGCCCCCGCTGCCACGCGCGCTCGATCTCGTCGCGTCGGCCGCCGAGCAGCGCCATCTGTTGGTGCTGACGGAACAGCGCGATCGCGTCGTCGAGGCGCCGGTGGGTGACCGCCTCCTCGAACGCCCGGTCGAGCCACCCGCCGGCCTCCTCGACCCGCGCGAGCCCGAACGCGGCGTCGGCCGCCCCCCGCGCGTGGGCCACCCGGCGGCGCACGTCGCCGTCGGCGGCGAGGCGCGCCTCGATCGCGGCGAGCTGCTCGAGGTCGCCCTGGACCCGCAGCGCGCCGGCGAACACCTCGGTGAGCAGCGGCGCGTCGTCGCCCCGCGCCAGCGCGCGCTCGACCAACGACCGGGCGGCGGTGGCGTCGCCGGAGCGCAGCAGCCACGCCCCTCGGCTGGCCACCAGGCGCGGGTGGTCGGCGAACGGGGCCGACGCGTCGAGCAGCTCGCCGCGAT
>JBEBJC010000870.1:0-3901 GCA_040080105.1 Myxococcota bacterium | reverse complement strand
CCGCCACAATCGCTGTTGTACGAATCGAATCAGGCGATCCGGTTCGATTGGCGATCAACCAGACTGGCTAGCTGGCATGATCAGGCCTGGAACCACACCGGCCCGACGAGGTCGCGTGGAACTCTTCGTCGAGGATCCCGTCTTCCTCGCTGTCCGAGGCTTGCGTCCCACACCGGACCCCTCCGCCGTGTGCTACGTGTGCTGCCGATCAGGGAGGGGCACGATGGGACGAGCGTATCAGACGGGTGCGGCAGCGGGGTTCGTGTTGGGTGCCGGCGGGCTCGTGTTCGTCGGCTTCGTCACGTTCGAGCAGACCGGCATCCCGCTCCCCACGCTCGTCGTCCCGAGCCTCCTGCTCGGCGCTCTGTGTGCCGCCATCGGAGGTCTGCACGGGGCGCTCTTCGCGCTGGGGCAAGATCTGGACAAGCTCAAGCGCTGAACGCGCGGTCTCCCCCGGTCCGTGCTGGAGCCGAGCGCATCGCCGGCGACGTCGCCGGCCGGGCGGCGCGCTGCCGTCGGGGACGGCGCTGGGGGACTGGACGGCCGACGTCGGCTCCCCGTACGTGGTCACCGCGATCGCGGTCGAGCGGCTGCCGACTGTCCGATCGACCGGGCAGGGATTAATCCCGCGGCGTGTCGTTGCCCGTACCCGAGCCGGCGGAGCCCACGCGCGCGGACGTGGATCGCGCGTTCCGCCGCGAGGTGATGGCGTCGCTCCCGCGCGCCGAGATCGCGGCGTTGCACGTGCGACGTCCGCTCGTCCACCTCGCGGTCGCCAGCTGGCAGGTTTCTACGTTCGCCGTCGCGTTCGGGCTCGCCGTCCGGTTCGACGACCCGCGGATCTGGGTGCCGGCCGCGGTGTGGATGGGATTCGGGGTCCTCGGGTTCACCATCCTGCTCCACGACGTCGTGCACCACGCCGTGTTCTCGCGTCGTCGTCCGGTCGCGGAGCGGCTCCTCGGCCTGCTGTACGCGTTGCCGAGCGGGCTCGCGCCCTCGCAGTTCGCGCGCTGGCACCTCGATCACCACGACCACCTCGGAGAGGCGGGCGATCCGAAGCGGACGTACCTGTCGCCGAAGCGCAACGCGCGCTGGCTCAAGGCGCTGTACTTCACGCCGGCGTTGTTCCCGATCTACTTCCGGGCCGCCGCGCGGGGTGCGGCCGCGTACCCGCCGGCGCTCCGGGCCCGGATCCGCGCCGAGCGGCTCGCGGTGATCGGCGTCCACCTCGCGGCGATGATCGGCCTCGCGCGGTGGGGCGGGTCCGAGGTGCTGGCGCGCGCGTACCTCGTGCCGTACCTGCTCGTGTTCCCGGTCGCGTTCGCGCTCAATCGGCTCGGCCAGCACTACGACATCGACGCCCAGGACCCGGCGAAGACCGCCACCCGCGTCGACGGCAACCTGCCGTGGCGCGTGCTGTTCCTGAACAGCAACCATCACCTCGAGCACCACTGGTTCCCCGGGGTGCCCCTGTACAACCTGCCCCGTCTGTCGCGCCTGCTCCGTCCGTTCTTCGCGCGGCGCGGGGTCCGGAACCGGACCTACGGCGCGCTGCTGGTCGGCTGGTTCGTCCACAACCGTGCGCCGCACTCCCGGTGGGAAGATGTCTGAGGTCGCAGAGGACGCGCCCGTGCACGAGGGGCTCGTCGCCTCGCTCGTCCGGCTGGCCCGTCCGTTCACGCTGCTGCCGCCGGTGGTCGGCATCCTGTCGGGTGCTGTCTGCGCGCTCGGGGTCGCGGGCGACACCCACGTGCGGCTCGCCCCGGTGCTGGTGGCCTCGGCGTGTGCAGGCGCGCTGAACGCGGCGAGCAACGCGCTCAACCAGCTGACCGATCTGGAGGCGGATCGGTGGAACAAGCCCGATCGTCCGCTGGTGACCGGCGCGCTGTCGACCGAGCAGGCGCGCGCGTTCGTGGTCGCCGCGTACGTGATCGCGCTGGTACCGACGCTGTGGCTCGGGTGGCCGGTGTTCGCGTGCTTCCTGGCTGCGGCCGTGGCCACGCTGGTCTATTCGGTGCCGGCGCTCGGTCGGCTCAAGGCGCGCGGGTTCCTGGCGAACCTGACGATCGCCGTGCCGCGCGGGCTGCTGCTCAAGGTCGCCGGCTGGGCCACGGTGGCGTCGATCGCCTCGGCCGACCCGTGGGTCGTGGGCTCGGTGTTCGCGTGCTTCCTGCTCGGCGCGGCATCGACCAAGGACTTCGCCGACATCGACGGCGACCTCCGGGACGGGTGCCGCACGCTGCCGATCGTGTACGGGCCGAAGCGCGCCGCGCAGATCATGGCGCCGTTCCTGGTGCTCCCGTGGCTGTGGCTCGCGATCGCCGCCTGGCTTCCGGATCCGACCCACCCCGGTGAGCCGCTCCTGTCGGCCGATCCGGTGGCGCTGACCCTGGTGGCGGTCGGGACCGGGCTGTGGGGGTCGTGGACGGCGCGCGCCCTGCTCTCGGATCCGGACGCGCTCACCCGGACGGAGAACCACCCGGCGTGGAGGAGCATGTACGGGATGATGCTGCTGGCGCAGACGGGGCTGGCGATCGCGTATCTGGTTTGAGAGCGGGTCGGGCTGGCTCGGTGCACGTCCTGTACGGCCGCCCCGAGCTGTTCGCGCTCTGATTCGTGCAGGCTCGGCGATCCTACCGTACCCGCTGGAGGTCGGCGCCGATGGGTCAGCTGTGTGCGCAGAATGGAAATCGGCTCGGGGTCCGTTCGAACTTGCCCGCCAAGTTCCTATGGTGTACGGTGAGGGCCTCGCCGGAGAGGACAGATGATCCCCATCCCCTGGGTGAGCGCCTGGACCGCGTTCGCGGACGACACCACGACCTGCAGCACGCCTCCGGGCTCCGAGGTGAAGCTGGCGTGGACGCCCTCCCTCCAGGACGGTGTGCTCGAGCTCACTCTGGCGATCGACCCCACGCTGAGCGTCGCGGTCGAGGCACAGGCCGCGCTCGGCGGGCGCACTCACGTCTGGGACCAAGGCACCTACGCTTCGGACGCGCAGGGAACGTGGTCGTCCGCGTCGAGGTTCCAGCGGAGGCGTTCCTCGACCCTGCCGCGCTCGACTACCTGACCGTGCTGCGGATCCGTGTGACCGCTACCCGCGACGGGATCGTGGAGTACGGCCGCTCCGCGCCGCCTGCGTACCTGGCCTGGCCGAGCGGGTCCGACCTGCCGGCGGTGGTGTGGGATCAGCCCACGGCGGACCTGGAAGCGCCCAACGGCCTGCTATCGGAGGTCATCCGCGCCGAGCTCGGACCTCTGCCCTCCAACGTCCGGGTCCACCCGCCGCTGTCGGTGGCCGGGGAGCGGGAGTAGCCATGCGGGCGTTCTGGATGGTGTTCTTGTGGGTCTGGTTCGTGGGGGTCGCCCCTGCCCGTGCCTACGACGTCGAGTTCTGCGTCGATGTCGACGTGCAGTACGACTGGAGCTCCAGCGGCGGGGATCGGTGGGTCGACAACGCAGTGGACAAGGCGGCGCGCGGGTTCGACTACATCGTCGCGGACGGGTACCCCGGGACCGTGTACGACTCAGGCACGCTCGCGACGAACGATGCGGACGCGGGCTGCACGGGGCCGGTGCCGCTCGCCGCCGGGAACTACATCTTGCTGGTGTTCCCATCCGGCACGGTGCAGGGAAACGACTTCGAGCACCGCGACGGTACGCTCGCGCTGTTCGGGCCGCTCGCGGTCTCGGCGAACGTCACACACGACTTGACGATCGTGCTGACGGACGCGTCCTGGGAGCAAGCGGTCGCGGTGGCCTATGGGCTGAACCTCCACCCGGCGGGGAACAGCGGCAACAGCTTCCCGATCAGCGCCGGAGCGGGTGGGTGCGGCGGGAGCAGCACCAACCGAGGGACCGAGTACGACTGGGTCCACTATGGTTGGGGGCTGTACGCGTACGG
>JBEBJC010000869.1:0-3903 GCA_040080105.1 Myxococcota bacterium | reverse complement strand
ACTCTCCCCCGCAGCGGGGGAGAGTGGGATCGGACGGGACAATCGGCCCCCTCTCCCTTCTTGGGGAATTCCTGTGTGCTGGAAATCCAACACATGTTAGAAAACCAGCATGACGGACACAGCCTCGGTCAGTCGCCGCGAACGCCAGGTCCTCGACGTGTTGTACGCGTCGGGACCATCCACCGCCGAGCAGATCCGCGCCGCGCTGCCGGATCCGCCGAGCAACTCGGCGACCCGCGCGCTGCTGCGGACGCTCGTCGACAAGGGCCACCTGCGGTTCGAGCCCCACGGTCGGCACTACGTGTACCACCCGGCGGTCCCGCGCGACGACGCGCGCGTCGGCGCACTGCACAACCTGGTGCGCTCGTACTTCGACGCCTCGCCGCTGCGCGCGGCGATGGCGCTGGTGCGGATGACCGACCAGCCGAGCCGGGACGAGCTGCGCGAGCTCGAGGCGCTGCTCACTCAGGTCAAGGAGCGCGCGCAGTGAGCGGCGTGGTCGCCCCTGGGGCGCTCGACGTGGCGGTCGGCCTCGCGCTCGACGTGGGGTGGAAGGTGAGCGTGCCGCTCGCGATCGGCCTCGCGGCGAGCGCGTTGCCCGGGACCGCCGCCGCCCGTCACCAGCGGCTCGCGCTCTCCCTCGCCGCCGCGCCGGTCGTCGCGGCGGTGGTGGTCGCCGCGCGCGGGGCGGACGCCGCGTGGGCGGTGGGCGCTCCGACCTGGCCGCTGTGGCTGTGGGCCGCGGGCGCCGCGGTGGGGCTGGTCGAGCTCGGGTGGAGCTTGTGGGCCTTGCGGGCGCTGCCGACCACCCGCGCCTCCGGGGCCGACGCGCTCGAGGTCTGCTCCGCGGTCACCGGCCCGATGACCGCCGGCTGGTGGCGACCGCGGATCTTCGTGCCGCCCGACTTCGACGCGTGGCCCGCCGCAGACCGCGCGGCAGCGCTCGCACACGAGCGGGCGCACGTCCGGCGGGGCGACTGGCTCGTGCACGTCGCTGCGCGGCTGCTCGGCGCCGTGTTGTGGTTCCATCCTCTGGCGGCGCTCGCCCGTCGTCGCCTGGCGCTGCTCGCCGAGTGCGCCGCCGACGACGAGGTGCTGGCGCAGGGGCACGATCCGGTGACCTACGCCGAGCTGCTGTTGCGGCTCGGTCGGCCGGGTCGGGTGGCGGCGCTCGCGCTGGGCCGGTCGGTCGTCGGCGTGCGCGTGCGGCGCCTCCTCCGGGGGGCCGGCGGCCCGACCGCCTCCGGACGTGGGGCTGCGGCGCTGGTGGTCGGGTGCCTCGCGGCCGCGACCTGGTGCACCGCCGACCTCGCGGCGTGGCGCGCACCCGCGCCGATCGAGACCTGTGGCCCGCGCGCGCCGTTCCTTCCCACCTACTGGAGCCCGACATGGTCCCGTCCGTACTCGCCCTCGTCCAACTGATGATCGCGGCCGCGCCGGACCGGAGCGGCCCGACCGACCCGACCGACCTCGGTCCGACCGAGCTCCGCGCGACGGTGTCCGCGATGGAGGCCCTCGCCGCGCGGGTGTCTCCGTCGCCGGACGTGGTGGCCGCGGTGATCGACCTCGAGACCAACTGCGCGTACAACCGCGCGACGTTCGTGGTCGTGTCGACGCTCGACCGCGAGCTCGGCGAGCTGGACGTCTCCGCGTTGTCGGCCGACCAGCGCGCGACGTTCGACGCGCTGGTGCGGGGCGTGTCGGCCCAGGCGTCCGTGGCGCGGACGCTCGGCGCACTCGAGCTCCCCGCGCCGATCCCCGGCGACTACCTGTTCGGGGACTACGTCCACGGCGCGGGCGTGTACCAGGACGGGGCGTCGTTCGCGGCGAGCGCCGACCCGGTCGGCGACGCGCAGGCGCTGCTGGTGTCGGTCCCGGGGCGGGTCGCCGCGATGCCTGCCTCGACGGTGCAGCGGGTGGAGGCAGACTGGCGGACCGTCGGCCGCGCGGTGGACGACGGGCAGTGGTTCGACGCGATCCACACCTGGGCCGCGACCTACCACGCGCTCGCTCCCGCGCTGGGGCGCGGCGAGACCGGCGATCGGGCGGCGCGCATCGAGCGCCTCCTCGCGCAGCACGGCGGGATCGGGTGCTGACGTCGGCTGAGCCCTGAGCGGGCGGGTCGACGAACCACCGGCGGGGTACCTGGGTCCCGATGTCCCGCGACGACGACGATCGTCCGCTGCTCGCGGCGGTGACCTTGAACCCCGACGCCACGCTGCTCGGGCTCGAGCTCCCGCTGCGCGCCGGTCCGCGCGTGGGTTCGGTGGTGGTGATCGCGGGGGCCGCGGCCGACGTGGGGATCCACCTGCGGGTCGACCCGGAGGTCGTGATCGGGCGCGCCGACGTCCAGCTCGTGCTGCGCGACGGGCGGATCAGCCGGCGCCACGCGCGGGTGTACCGCGAGGGCGACGACTGGTGGATCGAGGACCTCGGCTCGACCAACGGGACCGCGCTGCAGCAGCCCGGCGACGCCGCTCCGACCAAGCTCCCCGGGCGGGCGCTGCTGCAGGACGGCGCGCGGATCTGCGTGGGCTCGACCGTGGTGAAGTTCGCGTGGGTCGACGAGACCGAGGCCCGGTACCTGGAGCAGATCTCCCGGCTCGCCGCCACCGATCCGCTCACCGGGCTCCACGCCCCGCACCGGTTCGACAGCCTGCTCGAGGAGGCGGTGCGGGTGGCGGGCGTCACCGGCACGTCGCTCGCGGTGCTGATGTTGGACCTCGACGGGGTGAAGCAGGTCAACGACCGGCACGGGCACCGGTTCGGCGCGCACGCCATCGCCACGGTCGGGCGGGGGCTGCTCGAGCGGGTGCGCGAGGTCGGGGAGGCGACCCGGTACGGCGGCGACGAGTTCGCGGTGGTGTTGCCCGGCGCCGACGTGGCGCGGGCGCGGGCGTTCGCCGAGGGGTTCCGTCGGTGGGTGGAGCAGGGCGAGATCTCGCTCGACGGGGTACCGATCGGCGTGACCGTCAGCGTCGGGGTGGCCGCCGCGGTGGCCCCGACCCGCGCCTCCGCGCTCACCGACGAGGCCGACGCGGCGTTGTACCGGGCGAAGGCCGCGGGGAAGAACCTCGTCTCGGAGTGAACATGTACACGGCGTTCGTGACCGGCGCGGGATCGGGGTTCGGGCGGGCCACGACCCGGCGCTTGCTCGAGGCGGGGCACCGGGTGGTCGCGTCCGACCTCGCGGTCGACGGGTGGGAGCGCGGGCTCGGGGGCGGCGACCACCTGTGGGTCGCGCCGCTCGACGTGCGCGACGGGGCGGCGGTGGCGCGCCTCGCGGCCGAGGTGCTCGCCCGCTGGCCGGTCGACGTGGTGGTGAACAACGCGGGCTACGGGCTGTTCGGCGCGCAGGAGGAGCTGCCCACCGAGGCGTTCGCGGCGCTGCTCGACGTGAACGTGCTCGGCCCGGCGCGGGTGACCCGCGCGCTGCTCCCGTCGCTGCGGGCGACCGGCGGGGTGGTGGTGCAGCTCGCGAGCGTGGCCGGGCGCACCGTGTTCCCGGAGTCCGGTTTCTACGCGGCGTCGAAGCACGCGCTCGAGGCGATGAGCGAGGCGTTGGTCCAGGAGGTCGCGCCGTTCGGCGTGCGGGTGCGGGTGATCGAGCCCGGCTCGTTCGACACGCGGTTCCTGGCGCGGGCGGCCGAGGTGAGCCCGCCGGCGCCGACCGACTCCCCGTACGCGGCCGCGCGGGTCCGGTGGACCGCCGCGCGGCAGGAGGTGCTCGAGCCGCCGCAGGACCCGGAGCTGGTGGCAGCGGCGATCGTGGCGTCGCTCGACGACCCGGCCCCGTACCGCCGGATCCCGGTCGGCCCAGACGCGGAGCGGATCCTGGCGCTGCGCGACGCGCTCGGTCCACACGCGTGGACCCGGCTCGCCGCGGATCGGGCGGGGTACACC
>JBEBJC010000868.1:0-3915 GCA_040080105.1 Myxococcota bacterium | reverse complement strand
GGCGAGGGGGATCGGACTCGGGTCAGCCGGCCGGGGCGTCCATCTGCCGCCGCAGGCTCGCGGGCCGCAGGTCGGTCCACACCTCCTGGATGTAGGCCAGGCATTCGGCCTTCGGCCCCGTCTTCCCCACCTCGGCCCACCCGGCGGGCAGCGGGCGGCCCACCACCCAGATCGAGAACTGCTCTTCGTGGTTGCGCACCACGGTGTACACGGCGTCGTCGCGGGTCTCGTCGCTCATGGGGTCACCTCCGGAGTCAAGGTCAGGGTCTCGGCGGCGGCCGCGCGCGCGGCCTCCCGCCCGTACGGCATCGGGAAGCTCTCCGCCTCGGTCCAGGCCTCGAGCTGATCCTCGCGGTGGGGGTGCAGCAGGTGCCCGCTCTGGCCGAGCGGCGTCGCCGACCGCGACCGCGCCAGGTCGCCGAGGTCGGCCACGAACCGAGACGCGGGGCCGAACGCCACCTGGAACGGCCGCGCGCCGTCCCACCCGTTCGCGTCGGGCGAGAACGAGTCGCCGGGGACCGGCAGGGCCGGCGGGTTGAACAGCGCGTCGACCGGGCCCACGCCGGTTTGCCCGAGGGGTTGGTGCTGGAACCCCACCCGGTGCGCGCGACCCCAGGTCCACCCCGCCGGGTCGTCGCCCAGGTTCTGCCCGAGCCACGCCACCGCCTCGGTGAACGCGCGGGCGGTGACCGCGTCGCGCGACTCCCGCTCCGGCGTGTGCACGTCGTCGAAGAACGGGTCGTCGGGCCGGCCGAGCAGCGCGGTCAGGTCGGTCTGGATCCGGATCGTGAAGTCGAGGTCGGTGACGAGGGAGTCGCCGAGCTCGTCGCCGAGGATCGCCGGCACCAGCTTCCACGACCACACCGTGTACACCAGCGCGCCCACGCTATCAGCCTCGAACCTCCGGTCCCACCGCGCGAGCGCGTCGTGCGCCGCCGCCGCGAGCGGGCCGTCGGCGGGGACGGCGAGCGCGTACGGCAGCAGCTCGTCGGCCTGGACCGAGAACGTGTCGCGCTGCAGCGCCGCCATGTCGTCGGCGGTCAGCCCGTGTGCGCCCGACAGCACCTCGGTCAGGCGCGAGGCGCGGAACGGGTCCCCCCAGTCGTGGGTGATCGTGTACGGGTAGTCGTCGCCGACCACCCGGTTGTTCGCGGTCACCACGAACCCAGAGGCCGGGTTCAACGTGTGTGGCAGCTCGGCCGCCGGCACGTACCCGACCCACCCGTGGGTGCCGGTCCACCCCTCGACCGGCCACCGGCCGGTGTCCCCTTCGGGGCGGATCGGGATCCGCCCGGCCGCGTGGTACCCGATGTTGCCGTCGGTGTCGGCGTACACGAAGTTCACCCCGGGCCGGTCCCACCACCCGAGCGCCCCCGCGAACGACGACCAATCCGAAGCCAGGTCGAGCGTGCGCAACGCCCGGAACAGCGTGCTGCCGCCCCGCACGTCCGACCGCAGCGCGAACGGGGGCAGGTCGCCGCTCGCCCACACCACGCCGTTCGCCAGCGGACCGTCCCCGGTGAGCCGCACCACCACCTCGACCGGCTCGGCCCCCTTCACCGCGACGGTGTGGCGCTCGAGCTCGATCGGCACCCACTGCCCCGCGACCTCGACCCGGGTCGGGTTCACCGGGTCGTCGACCCGCTGCAGGAACAGGTCCTGGGTGTCGGCGACCAGGCTGGTCATCCCCCACGCGACCCGGTCGTTGTGGCCGATCGCCACGAACGGCGCGCCGGGCAGGCTGAACCCGGTCACCGCGTACGGCCCGCCGTACAGCGCGTTCTCGTACCACACCGACGGCACGGACAGCCCGAGGTGGGTGTCGTTCGCGAGCAGGGGGCGCCCCGACGCGGTGCGCGACCCCGCCACCACCCACCCGTTGCTCCCGGCGCCGGGCTGGTCGAGCTCGGCGAGCCACGGCGCCGCGGAGGGCTCGGCGGGAACGGACGCGACCACCACCGGGTACCGCGACGGGTAGTCGGGCATCAGGCGCGCCACCGCCTCGGGCCCGAGCGCCGCCGCCGCCCGCAGCCGCATCGCCTCCACGCTCGCGTTGCGCCCGAGCGCCATCCCGATCGCCTCGCCCACCAGCAGCGAGTCGGTGACCCGCCACGGATCGGGGGTCACCCCCAACGCGGCGAACTCGACCGGCAGCACCGGGTCGCCGGCGAGGTACGCGTTGACCCCTTCGGCGTACGCGGCGAGCGCGGCGCGGGTGTCCGGATCGAGCGCCGCCTCGGACCGCTCGGCGGCGATCGGCAGCCCGAGCGTCCACACCATCGTGTCGGCCGGGACCGCCGCCGCGCCGAACGCGGCCGCGAGCTCCCCGCGCCCGAACATCCGCCCGAGCTGCATCTGCCACAGGCGGTCCTGCGCGTGCACGAACCCCTGGGCGAACAGCAGGTCGTGCGCGTCGCCCGCGGCGATCGACGGCACGCCGCGCGCGTCGCGCCACACGGTGACCGGGCCGTGCAGCCCCGGCACCTCGAGCGCGCCGTCGGTGACCGGCCACGGCGCGCGGACCCGCCACGCGACGCCGCCCGCCGCCAACCCTGCCGCCGCGAGCGCGACCCCTGCCACCCCGAGACCGATCCGCTCGACGTTCACGCGCCCTCCGAGGTCGCCGCGCGCGCGAGCGACTCCAGCGTGCGGGCGAGCACCGCCGCGTTCGGCTCGACCACCAGCGTGTAGTGGTCGCCCGGGATCGCGTGCACCGCGAGCGACCCGCGGGTGCGCGCGGCCCACCCGTCGGCGAACGACGAGTCGCGGCACTGCAACAACGTGAGCGGCCCGTCCGACGGCTCGGGCCGGTACCGGGCCAACGCGCGGGTGTTCGCCTCGAACACCGCGATCAGGCGCTCCAACCGCTCGGGGCTCGCTCCGACCCCCGCCAGCGCCGGGTCGGCGTGGCGCAGCGCGGCGAGGAACCGCTCCCGCAGCGAGTGCGGCGGGTCGAGCGCGTCGACCTCCCACCCGAGCGGGCGGCCGCCGATCCGCTCGACGTACTCGGCGATCGACCGCAGCCACGGGACCGGGTCGCCCGGGGCGGGCAGCGACTCCGGGTCGGGGACCTCGGGGTCGGCGTCGATCAGCGCGATCAGCGCCGGCGCCCGGCCGCGCGCGGTCAGCGCCCGTCCCATCTCGAACGCCACGTGGGCCCCGAGGGACCACCCGGCGAGCAGCACCGGACCGGCCGGCGCCACCGCGTCCACCGCGTCGGCATACCGCTCGGCGAGCGCAGGGATCGTGTCGGGCTGCGCCTCCCCGACCAACCCGGGGGCCTGCAGCCCCCAGTGCGGCCGGAGCGCGTGACGGGCGACCGCGGAGTACCCGAGCACGTCGCCGCCGGCCGGGTGCACGCAGAACAGCGGCGCCCCCTCCCCCGCCGCGAGCGGCACCACGCAGCTCGGGCGGTCGGCTACCCGCTCCCCCCGGAGCCGGGCGTCGAGCGCCTCCCGCGCCGCGGCGGACAGCCGCTGTCGGCGCACGGCGAGCCGCAGCTCCCGATCGGTTCGGTCCATGTCAGTTCCCCCCTTGTTCGAGCTGGTCCAGCAACGCCTCTTCGACCGACAGCGCCAGCAGAGAGATCCGGGGCTCCTGCAGCAGCGTGCGGATCGGCACCTCGACCCCGAGCCGGCGGCGCAGGCGCAGGGTGATCTCGGGCAGCAGCAGCGAGTGGCCGCCGAGCGCGAAGAAGTCGTCGTTCACCCCGATCCGGGCGACGCCGAGCACCTCCTGCCAGATGTCCGCCAGCACCTGCTCGGCGGGGCTCTCGGGCGCGACGTACGCGCTGGTCGGGGCCCCGGGCTCGGGCAGGCGGGCGCGGTCCACCTTGCCGTTCGGCGTGAGCGGCAGCGAGGGCACCACCGCGCACCGGCTCGGCACGAGGTGCGCGGGGACGCGGTTCACCAGGGT
>JBEBJC010000867.1:0-3918 GCA_040080105.1 Myxococcota bacterium | reverse complement strand
GGGTTGTGGTTGTCGCCGTGGGGAGAAATAGTTGACGCCGAGCATACGGCGGCCGCAGGACGCGCACGCGGCGTGGGCCTTCTACGCGGGACGCGTACAGGCGGCAGCGGCGCAGCATGCGGTGTGGGCCGCGGAAATCTATGCCACGCATCAGCGGCATGCCGACGCACCTTTCTGGCGCCGGCGGCGCGGCGTGAAGCGTGAGTCTGCCCCGCGATTGCCGGTACGCCCAGTCACCCCGCACGCCCCGGTCCGCTTGGCGGCAAGAGTCAAGACCATCGAGGCGTCCTGCCTCGTGGGCGACTTTGTCGAGGTGCGCCGCGCTATTCAGGCTGACCCTGACATGGAGCCAATAGTCTTCATTGCGGACATCGAGATCGCCCCGATACTGGATCGGATCGTTCCTGGTTGCACGTGTGCTGCTCTTGAGGCAACTATCGGCGCGCATGCTGGACCCGCCGTGGCTCGCCAGGTCGTAGCCTGGCTCCTCGCGCGGGAGATCCTTGAGGCGGCCTAGGTCGCATGCTCGAGCGCGGTGAGCCTCCTGTCTTGGCGGACGAAGTTCGTCCATCCGGGTGCTGTCCTCGGATCGGGAAAGGACAGTTGTGCCGACGGACGACGACGCCCCGCGCTGTCCCTCCGCCGTCCGGCGACGTTCGGCCGCGCCGCTGTCGTGTCTCCTGCCAGGTGCGGCTGCGCATGCACCACGTCCACGAATCGATCGACGAAGCCTCGAATCAGGCCGCCGGACGGTCGGCCAGTCGACTCCAGGGAGTGATTGCGAAGAGCTCCGAGGGTAGAGGGCAGGTACTGGCGGCGAGCGCCATCACGTCCAGTCCTGTCCTGCGACCAGGGAACGGAGTACGCGGATCGTCGAGCCGCTCTTGCTTACTGTGGCGCACGCAAATGGAAATGACTCGTATGGTTCGCCTCGTACTGGAGGCGGCCTCCGATTCCATTCGCCTGCGCCCAGTCATTCGCATCGCTGACGACGCTCTGATCGGCATAAAAGACTAGGTGAGCGCCAGCCGTGAGGAAGCGCTTGGCGGCCTCCAAGGCGAGCGCGCGATTGTGATTGGGAACGTTACCGATCTCCACGGGGTCGACATCGGCGTCTCGCCCCTCACGATGGGAGCGATGGGGATCCACGCGTCCCCCGTGCTCGTATTGCATGTCGCCGATCATGAGCTTCCGGCCCGTGGCTGCGTAATGCGCCGAACATGCGAGCTGCAGAATGCCGATGATGTTCTGATTACCGAACTTTCTCTCCTCGCGCCCGTACGATTCGTATGGGAACGCATCAGAAGCGGATGGAAGCGGCGGATAGGTCGGGAAGGAGTCGACGTTCGTCGAGATGTAGTCGAGCGCTTCCTGCGCGCGCCCGACCGCCGCCTGAATGCGGGCTGTGCGAGGGACCCGCTGGAGGAACGCATTGAAAGCGGGCACCAAGATCTGCGCCGTGAACCTAGCCGTGTCCATGAAGCGCACGTAGCCGTCCTTTCCGTCCACGCGTTCCCAAACGTCGTACGCCGCCTCACAGTTCTTGGCTTGTTGGGAAATGGTTCGGGCCTCTCCTTCAACGTTCGTCTCAATCTGAGCTACCGCATTCTTGAGTGCTGCGTCGGCGCTCACGGAGTTTGACTGTAGCGCTTCAGCCTGCGCTTTGATCCGCTGAGAGAGGTTCCACACCTCTACATTGTAGGACGACACGAATCGCCGATAGGCGGTGACCGAACTCGCCACTGGAGTGAAGTCACGGCTCTGCGCGTTGATCGCTTTGCTCGCATCCAGTATCGCGGCTAGTAGCGAGGTCGCAGTTGTCGAGTATCGGTCGAAATTCGATTCGAAGAGCCCGATCCCACGCTCAGACACATTTGTCGCACTTGTGATGGCCCCCTGAAGCGCATCGAAGTTCGCCCGGTTCGACGGTCCGATACAAAGGGAGGAGGGCACGCCACGTAGAAACTGTGCGTAGGCGTTGACAGCCTGTGCGAAGTCGCGCATGTGCAGGCTACTGGGGCCCAACCCATTCACGATGCCGCTTATCCGGCGGGCGTGTCCGCTTGCCGTGGCCGCGTACCCGTCTAGCTCGGCCGTCGGGGTCGGAGGTGAACAGGGCTGAGCATCCAGTACCCGCTCCAGGTTCGCGCGGAAGTAGCGGCGCGCAAGATCTTCGTCCTCCCCAAGGAGCGCGCGTCGCGTGTCGGCAAGCTGTTCGACGGAGTCGTCGGACCCGAGAATTCCGCGGAACGAAACTCCAAGTGCTGGCATACCGATCGCTCCGTCTAGAGGAGTGAATCCTAGATCCGTTGTGGTGATGGGTCAAGTGCTCGGTACGGTCGAGCACGCCGCCAACGGCGCGCAAGCCTAGCAGGTGCTGCAGAACCCACCGCGCTTGGCCCTCGTGGAGCCGCGAGGCTCCGCAGTGGGGGTCTCGGTGACCAGTGCGGGGCGCCCTCCGCGTCCGATCCGGGCCCGCGAAGTGGGCTCGGAGGCGGTTCGCCCACCCCGGGGGCTACATCGCGAGCTCCAGCCGCGCGATCCTCATCAGGTCGTAGGCGGCGGCAGTGAACGTGAACGAGGCATCAGTGCGGGCTCTCCCGCGGAATCGTGATCTTCGTATGCCGCCGACGGTCTTCTCCCACCCGAAGATCTTCTCGATGAGCATGCGGCACCGCTGGCTGGCGCTGTAGCCCGCGTGTCGCGTCGACCGGCCGTCGATGCCCGATCCTCGGCGCGACATGATGTTCTGAGCGACGTGCGGCGTCACGCGCAGACTGCGGCACTGCTGGATGGAGTCGCGCACGTCGTACGCCGTGTCGAAGCCGACGGTCACGCGCCGCGGCATCGTGGACGCGACACGCTCGCGCAGCCGGCGGAGCATGGCCAGGGCGCCCACGCGCGCGGCGAGGCCGCTCGCCATCTCCAGCTCGGTGTCGATGATTTGGCCGTTCCGGTTCTCCATGAGCACGTTCCCGACGTAGCAGAGCTTCGACTCGCGACCGCCGCCCTTGCGGAACAGCTTCGCGTCCGGGTCCGTCTTCGACTCGTGCGTGTCGTTGCTGCGCTTCGTGCCCTTGAAGTCGCCGAACCCGTTGTTGTCGCCCGAGTCGTCGTCCTTCGGCCGGAAGCTCTTCATCGATGCCCACGCCTCGATGAGCGTGCCGTCGACCGAGAAGTGCTCGCTGCTCGCCAGGTCCTTCTCCTGGGCGTGGGCAACGATCCGCTGGAGGAACTCGCGCGCGACCTCCTGGTTGAGCACCCGGTCCCGGTTGTGCGTGAACCCGGTCGCGTCGAACGGGACCTCGATCAGGTCCATGTCGAGGAACCAGCGGAACAGCATGTTGTACCGGAGCTGCTCGCACAGCATGCGCTCGCTCCGCACGCTGAACAGCGCCATCAGGACCACCGCCTTGAGCGTCAACCGGCTCATGGTCGTGGTGCCTGATGCCTCACCCTTGGGCACCTTCGCAGCCCTCCGCGTGCTCCAGTGGGTTGCGCCCTTCGGCTGCTCTTCGAGCGTGCGGACGACCAGCTTCTCGACAAATCTCGTCGCTGAACTTGCGAGGTCCGCCGGAGCGATCCATGTCCACCAGCCCCTTCAGCCGGTGCTGTGCGAAGCGGTTCCTCCATCCTCGCGATTTCGCGCAACTCCTTCTCTGTGGGCACGACACCGGTGCGGGCGGAACGCCGCAGGTCGGCGACCACCTCTGAGCGCTTCACGACGTGCCACCGAGGGTGTCCGTTGCGGCCCGCGCGACCACCACACACCGCTCCTTCCGGCCGCCGACCGTCACCTTCTTCGTCCGGTGCCCCTCCTCGCGCTGCGTCCACCCCCGCTGCTCCCAGGTCCGCAGCACCGCCTCCGCGTCGTACTTCTGGCGCTCCAGGAACGCCCGCAGCTCCGTCGGCAACACC
>JBEBJC010000866.1:0-3920 GCA_040080105.1 Myxococcota bacterium | reverse complement strand
CCGCGGTCGTCGGTCACCTGGACGGAAACCACGCCCCCGGCCGACAGCTCGACCGACGCGCCCGGCACGACCTGCCCGTCCGCGGTCACCCACACGTCGGCCGTCCCCGGGCCGAGCTTCCAAGTGGCGCCCTGGGCCGCCCCGGACCCGGGCGGCACTACGATCGGAGGAGGGCCCGCCGCGGGCAGCTGGGTCGGGGTGAGCGCCGCCCACGCGGCCTGGAGCTCCGGGTGCTCGCCTGCCGCCGGTCCCGGGCCACACGCGAACCACCACCCGCCGACCATCCGCCCTCCGCGCCCCGTAGCACGCCGGTTGCCTCGGGGCCGCGCGTGCGCAAGCTCCCGGGGGGTTCAATGGCCGACCACGATCCGACGCCCGAGCTCCGCGCCCCGGGGTGGGCCGGTCGCGTGCGCGAGCTGCGGCTCGGCGAGCTGTTCGAGAAGTACCGCCGGCGGGTGGTGCACCACCAGACCGACCTGCCGTTCCCGCCGACCGAGCGCAAGCCGCTGTCGCTCGAGCGGCTCGCGTTCGAGACCCGAGGCGGGCTGAAGCTCGCGCTGCAGCTGTTCACCCCGCTGTCGGTGGTGGTGCTCGTCGGCAGCCTGTTCTGGGACTGGAACGGGGTGATCCGCACGCTGGCCGTGTCCGGCATCATCGGATTCGGCACGAACTGGGTCGCGATCAAGATGTTGTTCTGGCCGCGCGAGAGCCGCCCGATCTTCGGCCACGGCCTGATCGCGTCGCAGCGGGACGACCTGATCACCAAGGTCGCGAACGAGGTGCTCGAGAACCTGATCAACGAGGAGCTGATCCTCCGGAAGGTCGACGAGACGCGGATCGTGAACCGGTTCACCGGCGCGCTGATCGGCAAGCTCCGCCAGGTCGCGGACGATCCGGAGTTCCGCCAGGATCTCCGCCAGGTGATCCTGACCTACGTGGGGGAGGTCACCCGCGACCCAGCGTTCCGCAGCCGGTTCGCGGCCCGGGCCGAGCGCAGCCTGGAGGAGTTCGCGGGCGAGCGGTTCCGCGGGTTCGTGATCCGCAGCCTGAAGGAGCTGTGGCGCGGCCCGATGATCGAGCTGTTGAACCAGGAGATCGAGCGGCTCGACTCCACGCTGGACGAGGGCCTCGGCGGGATGGCCGAGCTGACCCAGCGGCTGCCGCAGGCGCTCGAGGCGCGCCAGGAGGAGATCGACCGGGTGCTCACCAACATGTTGGTCGGGCTGGTGCACGAGGTCGACCTGCGCGAGATCGTGCTGGAGCAGCTCGACGGGGTGACCCCGCTCCAGCTCGAGCAGGCGTTCCTCGAGTTCTCCGACGACAAGTTGTCGTTCATCACCCTGCTCGGCGGCATCCTCGGGATCGTGGGCGGGTTCCTGATCTTGTGGCCGGTCGGGGCGACGCTGGTCATCGGCGTCGGGGTGCTCGGGCTGTGGGTGGCGGACGAGGTGGCGTTCCGGCTGCTCGAGCGGTACCGGAGCGCGCCCGCCGCGCTCCCACCCACAACACCCCCCAGCCCGTGAGCCACCGGGACACGAGCGGCGACCCGCGGCAGCCGCACCCGGGGTCGTCGGCCGCGGCTGCCGGCGGCGCGCCGGTCCACGCGTGGCTGGTCAACACCCGCGGGTGGCCGTCGCCCCACAGCTCGACCCGCACCCGCGCGGTGGGCGCGCCGAGCTCGTCGGTGAACGGGTCGGCGTCGACCGGGACCGCCGGGCGGGCCTCGCCGTCCACCACCCACACGAGCTCGGCGCCGACCCCGCCGGTGACCCGCGCGGTCACCCGGTCTCCGTCGGTGGTCAGCGCGACCATCGGGTCGGTCGGGTCCTGAAGCTTCACCACGGTGCGCTCGGCGCGGATCGCGTCCAGCAGCGCCGGGACCGACAGCTCGTCCGCCCACACCATCGTGGTCGGGCTCCCGATCGGGCTCGCGAACGGCCCGGTGTCCGCCCCCGCCTGGTGGTCGTCCGACCCACCGACCGCGGCGAGGTGCCTCCCCTCGGCCGACAGCGCCTCCCACAGGTCCACCGCGAGCGGGGTGAACAGGTTGCCGATGGGCTCCCACCCGCCGGTCCCGACCTCGATCGCGCCGACCGACAGCGGCACCGGCAGGTCCCACGCGCAGCCGATGCACAGGTCCCCCAGGTCGAGCGCGGGGTGGTTCAGCGAGAACACCGCGCCCTGGGCCGCGTACGCCGCCGCCGCCGACTCGATCGTGACCCCGTCGGTGCCGAGCTTGTGATCGACCCACGCGGTGGCGCCGAGCGCGTTCGCGTGGCCCTGGTACGTGGTGTATTCGGTGCCGGGCACCAGCAACACGTCGGGGTGGCGGGCCTGCGCGTCCGCGAACCAGTCGAGCTGGGTCACGGTGTCGTGGTCGGTGACCACCACGAAGTCGAGCCCTCGGGCGGCGGCGGTGTCGGCGATCTCGTCCAGCGTGGGTGACGCGTCGCCCGACTCCCGTGAGTGCACGTGCAGATCGCCGGCGTACCACCGGGCGCCGACCTCGAGCGGCGGCGCGTGTGCGTACGGGCGGCGCTCCGGCTGGGGCGGCAGCGTGGGCGCGTCGCGCAGCACGATCTCGATCGCCCACCCCGCGCTCGGGTCGTCGACCCTCGCCTCCCCCACGACCACGTTCCACGTCCCGGACGGGATCGGCCCGGGCACGTAGCTCCGCGACGCCGCCTCGATCCCGACCACGATCGGCTCGACGTTGCCGCCGCCCCACCCGCGCCAGCCGGCAGGGTCTTCGAGGCCCCAGTCGAGGATGTTCACCTCGGATCCGTCGTCGTGGCGGATCTCGATCTCGGCGATCCCCTCGGGCACCTCGAACGGCACCCGGAAGTGGTCGGGCGGCCCGACCGGGATCGTGCCCTCGAGCGTGATCGCGGTCGGGGGCGCCCCGAGCGCCGGAGTGATCCACCACACGCGGCCTCCAGCCGACGAGCGTACCGCACCTCGCGCGCCCGAGCCGCCCGCGCCGCTCGACCTCGGGGTCGCGAACCCGGCCGGAGCCGCGACCGTTTCGCGGATCGGCGCCGTCCGGCGGGCCGTCGCGCGCTAAGCTGGTCGGGTGAACGGCGACAGCCAGACGCGACCCGGGACCCGCCTCGGGCCGTACATGTTGCTCGAGGAGATCGGCTCAGGCGCGAGCGCCGACGTGTTCCTCGCCGAGGACCGCTCTGGGCGCGTGTTCGCGGTGAAGGTACGCCGGCGCGGTCAGGCGGAGATGGACCGCCGGTTCCTGCGCGAGTTCGAGTCGATGCGCCTGTTGCGCGTGCCCGGCGTCGTCCAGGTGCACGAGGCCGGCATCGAGGACAACGTGTTGTGGTTCTCGATGGACCACGTGGTCGGCACACCGTTCCCGGGCGCGCTGGTCGGGTCGCCCGCCGAGCGGGTCCGGGCGACGATCGAGCTCGGGCGGAAGTTGTGCACCGTGCTCGCCTCGCTGCACGAGGCCGGGTTCGTGCACCGCGACATCAAGCCCACGAACGTGCTGGTCGACGACAACAACGACGTACACGTGCTCGACTTCGGGATCGGCCGGTACTTCGGTGACCACGACACGCTGTCGCAGACGGGCGAGGTGCTCGGGACCGTGCCGTACATGGCGCCCGAGCAGCTCGCAGGGCTGCCGTCGGACCACCAGGTCGACCTGTTCGCGGTGGGGCTGATGCTGCACGAGGCGATCGCCGGCCCGCGCGAGCGACCGCTCACCACGGTGGGGTGGATCCCGAAGATCTGCCTCGAGCGCCTCCCCGCGCTCGCCAGCCTGTACCGCGAGGTGCCGCGCGGGCTGTCGCACCTCGTCGGCACGCTGCTGTCGGTCGACCCGGGGGATCGGCCGACGGCGCGAGCGGCCTCGCTCGAGCTGCAACGGATCGGCACCGGGGCCGAGTCCACCGAGTGGCCGACCGCGC
>JBEBJC010000055.1:0-17254 GCA_040080105.1 Myxococcota bacterium | reverse complement strand
CGACCGAGCCGGGCGAGCTCCCGACCGGCCCGGTGGGCCTCGACCGGGCCGGGCGAGAGAAGGCGACCCGGCGGCAGGAGGCCGCGATCGCGGAGCTCGGGCGCGCCGCGGCCGCGCTGGAGGCGGCGCGGGCGACCGAGAAGGCGGTGAACGAGCGGAAGGCGGCGGTCGAGCGGGCGCTGGCCGAGGCCGCGGGGCCGGTCGCCGCCGGGGCCGAGGCCCGGGTCCGGCTGGCGGCCCACCACGCCGCGCACCGGGCGGTCGAGCAGGCCGCGGCCGCGGTGCGGGCGGCGTCGACCGAGCTCGACCGGTCCGCGGTCCCTGCGGCCGGCGCGGCGGCGGCGCTCGAGGCCGCGCGGGAGGGGCTCGCCCGCGCGGTGGCAGCGCGGGCGGCGCGGGCGCTCGAGGAAGGGGAGGCGTTCACCCAGTTCGAGCGGGATCGAGGCGCGTCGACCCTGCTCGACGTGAGCGTGGCCGCCGCCGCGATCGAGGCGCGCGACCGGCGCGCCGAGGCCGCCCAGACCGCGCTCGAGAAGATCGAGCTCGCGCAGCAGGCGCTGGAGGAGCGGGTCGCCGCGGCCCGGATCGCCCAGGACAACGCCCGCTCCACGCTCGAGCGCTCGGCCGAGCGGCTCGAGGCCACCGCCCAGCGGATCACCTCGCTCGAGGGGCAGATCCGGGCCGAGATCGGCGACCGTGTCGCGGCCGAGCTCGGCGCCGAGGCGCGCGAGGTGTTGGCGGCGCTGGAGGCGCGCGCGACCGCGGCCCAGGCGGCGCTGGGCGAGCGGTCCGCGGTGGCGTACCAGCGCCGGCGCGAGGCCGACCACCTGGGTTCTGTCGCCCGGTCGGCGAAGCGCGAGCGGATCGAGGCGGAGCGGGTGGTGAGCCAGTGGCCCGGCGCGCCGTCCCTCGAGGGGAGCGCCGCGTGGCTCGCGTCGGTGCCCGACGAGCGGGAGACCGGAGAGTGGCGGCGCGAGGCGGCCGAGTGGCAGGAGCGGCGGGTGGTGCTCGAGGCGCGGGTCCACGCGCTCGCCGACCCGACCGGTCCGTCCCCGCCCGACGACCTCACGTTCGCCGCGGTGGTCGAGCGGCTGGTCGGCGCGACCGAGCGGGCGGAGCGCGCGCGCGACGAGGCGAGCGCGGCGGCGCGGTGGCACGACGAGCTGGTGGCGAAGGCCGGGCGACACACCGAGCTGTTCGGCCGGGCCGACACCCTCGACCGCGAGCTCGCGCGGCTCGACGAGCTCACCGTGCTGCTGCGCGGAGACCGGTTCGTCGAGTTCGTGGCGAACGACCACCTGGTCGAGCTCACCGCGCGGGCCGGCGCCCACCTGTCCGACCTCACCTCCGGCCGGTACTCGCTCGAGCTCGACGAGGAGTCGTCGTTCGTGGTGCGCGACGGCGACGCCGGCGGGGCGCTGCGGCCGGTGCACACCCTGTCCGGCGGGGAGAGCTTCCTCACCGCGCTGTCGCTGGCGTTGGCGCTGTCGACCAAGGTGCAGGAGCGGTCGGCCCGCCCGCTCGGGTTCTTCTTCCTCGACGAGGGGTTCGGCACGCTCGACCCGGAGTCGATCGACCGCGTGTTGACCGCGATCGAGCGCCTGCGCGACAACCAGCGGCTGATCGGGCTCATCAGCCACGTGCAGGCGATCCGCGAGCGCGTGCCCCGCTACCTGTGGGTCCATCCCGACACCGGCGCGGGCTCGTCGGTCGAGATGCAGGACAACTGACGTCAGCGGTGCAGGACGTCGCGGTCGTACAGGGTCCACAGGGTCATGAACAACACCAGCAGCAGCGGGCCGACCAGCACCCCGGACGGGCCGAACGTGGTCATCCCGGCCAGCAGCGACAGCAGCACCAGCGGCGGGTACACCCGGGTGCCTTGCTGGTACACCAGCGGCTTGAGCACGTTGTCGACCGAGCCGGTGAGCACGAGCGACCACACCGCCAGCCCCGCGGCTCTCCACCCGTGTCCGTCCAGCGCGAGCCCGATCGACGCGGGCACCCACACGACCGCAGACCCGACGAACGGGACCTGGGACAGCACCGCGGTCAGCATCCCGAGCAGCGCGACCCGGGGCGCGCCGAACAGCCAGAACCCGAGCGCCGCCACCAACCCCTGGCCGATCGTGGTCGCGAGCATCCCGAGGATCACGCTGCGGGAGAACTGGCCGAACACCTCGAACAACCGGTCGAGGTACTCCTGGGGTAGCCAGTGGGTTCGCCGCACCGCCGCCAACAGCGCGGGGGCCTGCAGGTACAACACCAGCATCGTGGCCAGCCCGACCACCAGGTGGATCGACGCCGCGGCCAGCATCTGCACCGCTCCGGTGACCCACCCGCCGGCCCGCTGGGCCGCCGTTCCGAGCGCCTCGCGGCTCCACGCGTCGGCGAGCGCGCCGACCTCCAGGTCGTGCACGAACTTCTGGGCCCCGGGCAGGTTGGACAGCCAGGCCTCCAGCGCGACCACCGCCCGGTCGATCCCACCGGCGCCGACGAACTCGAGCCCGCCCTCGACCGCCTCGACCCCCTCCCGGATCCCGGTCCACACCATCAGCGTGGCGGGGACCAGCACGATCGTGATCTGCCCGATCGTGGTCAGGATCGCGGCGGGGATCGGCCCGATCCGACTCGACAGCCACGCGAACACGGGCCAGCTCACCGCCACCAGCACCGCGGCGGTGAGCAGCACCGCCACGAACGGCAGGAACATGTACACCAGCGACAGGAACGACAGGAGCAACCCGGTCCGAAACAGCCTCTGGTGCGGGTCGACTTCGGGCATGTTCAGGTCATCCGCTGTCGGATCCACAGCTCCTCGATGTCCTTGACCTTGTCGGCCTCGAGCGCGGTCTTGTCGCTGCGGATGTGCACGAGCTTCGGGTCGCGCAGCTTGAGCTCACCGGTGGCGGAGTCCTTCACGATCCCCTCGAACCGCACGGTCACCACCAGGTGTGGCCGCAGGTCCATCCCGGGTCGCACCCCCGAGGCGCTCTTCCGCTCGATCCGCTGCCCGGTGATCAGCCCCTCGCGCATGATCTCGCCCTGGATCTGCGCGTCGCGCTGCACGTCGACCCCGGCCACGTCGCCCACGTCGGCGAACCCGCCGTCGCCGGTGCGCGCCCCGATCACGTAGCTGCCGAACAGCCCGGCCTTCTTCTTCTCGGTCACCGCGAACACTGCGCCGAGCAGCACCAGGTCGAGCGTGATCTCGGGCTTGCGCTTGAGCCAGTTCGGGTCGCGCTGCGCGAGCAGGTACGGCCCGTCGAGGTCCTTCGTCACGAGGCCTTCGTAGCCTTGGCTGCGGAAGTGCCCGTACAGCCGGCTCACGTCGTCCTTGTTGTTGGCGAGCTGCCCTTCGGCCACCACCAACGGCACCGGCAACGGCAGGTTCCCGAGGGGCTGCACCAGCGACGTCAGCCACCGGCGCCGCTCGGACAGCGGGAGGTGGGTGAGGTCCCGCCCGTTGAGGTACACGAGGTCGAACGCGGCGAACCGGATGTTCACCGCCCGGCGCTCGCCCTGGAGCAGGCTGTACAGCTCGTACACGGTGGACGGCCGGGCTCCGTCGTTGTCGAGCACCGTGCCGTACAGCTCGCCGTCGAGGATCACGTTCTGCGCAGGCAGCGCGCGGATCGAGGCGTCGAGCCCGGGCACGAGCTCGAGCCAGTCGCGCCGGTTCCGGGTGTACGCGCCGCACAACATCGAGCCGCGCGCGTCGGTCGACTTGTGCAGCATGAACCGGATCCCGTCGTACTTGCGCTCGACCCACACCGGGTACTTCTTGAGCTCGTCGGTCCCGCCCGAGGCGAGCGCCGGGCGCACCGCGACCAACGGCTGCAGCTGGATCGCGAGCAGCCCCTTGGCCCCCTGCTTCGCCAGCACGTCGGCCACTTGGAACGCGTCGGTGAGCGCCATCGCGTGGGACACGAGGTCGGGCGGGGCGTTGAAGTGCTCACCGAGGGAGCGGGCGAGCAGCGGCCCCTCGTAGTCGAACCCGAAGCCCGCCTTCTTCAGCACGAGCTTCGCGAGGAAGTACGCCTCGAGCTTGCCGCACCGGTCGAGCACCGCCCGCAGCAGGTCGAACCGCATCGTGCGCGAGACGCCGGGGCGCGCCATCGCCCGCAGCAGCTCGAGCACCTCGGCCGCGGTGAGCGGCGGGGTCTCCTTCAGCCGAGGCCGGCTCTCGGCGAACAACACCGCCACGTCGCCCACCACGGTGAGGCGATCGAGCAGCTGGCGCTGGGTCTTGAGCTCGAGCGACAGCAGCAGCCGGATCAGCGAGTCGCGCTTCAGCGTGGCCGGCCCGCCCCGGAACGGGTCGCCCAGGATACACGACAACTTCTGCACCAGCGACAAACCCACGTCGCGCTGGAGGAACTTCTGCAGCAGGGCCTCGCGGCTCGCGGTGTCGAGCGGCGGATCGGCCTGGAACCCGAACACCGCGGCGACCCGGTCGGCGCCCATCCCGGACAGGGGCAGGAACAGCCCCTTGCACAGGCTGTAGAACGAGATCGAGTGCAGCGCGTCGACCTTCGCGTGCGGATCCTCCGCGACCAGCGCGCGCAGGGTGAACGCGAGGTGGAACGGCAGGCCGAGCTCGTCCTCGAGCCACTGCTCGTCGATGCGGTACTGCCCGATCCCGTGGGTCAGGTGCTCGATCTCGCTGCCGTCGGCGAGCCAGCTGCGCAGGTCGCCGGTGTCGACGAAGTGCGGGGTGTCCATCGTCAGGCCCGGGTCGGGACCGCGAACTCCGCGGGGTGCGCCGGGTGGACCGTCAGCGCGCCGGTGCCGTCGGCCTGGGCGACGCGCACCATGTGCGGGAACGTGGGTGTGGTCACGCACTTTACCACCCGGATCACGTCGATCTTGTCGCGGTACTTGCCGCCCCACTGCTCGGCGATCTCCTTGCTGCCGAGCCCCATCTCCTCGATCAGGTACACCGCGTCGGCGGTGTGCATCAGCGCCTCGCCGCCGACCGGCAGGCCGGTGTCGCGGATCTGGCCGATGCACAGGGCGGTCACGCCCTTCTCGTGGTTGTAGGTCTTGAGCGCGGACAGGTTGTCGGCGGTGCGGTTCTTGGTGGGGTCGAGCATGTTCAGCGAGTCGATCACCACGAACCCGATCTGGGCCTTCTCCACCAGGTACCGGTACTTCGCGATGAAGTCGTCCCAGGTCTGGCCCTTGTGGTACTGCGACTCGAGCACGTACACGTTCTCGAGCACCTTCTCGCGGAAGGCCTTCTCGTCGAGCCCGGTGGCCGCCATCCCGATCTTCACCAGGCGGGAGCACAGGTCGTCGCGGCCGCTGCCGCTGGCGTTGTGGAACCCCTCCTCGGCGACCACGAACCCGACCTTCATCCCG
Source organism: Myxococcota bacterium (assembly GCA_040080105.1). Taxonomy (GTDB): domain Bacteria; phylum Myxococcota_A; class UBA796; order UBA796; genus JACKER01. Next base: position 11,890 of record JBEBJC010000055.1, on the reverse strand, counting down.
GCCGCGGCGCACTTCGCGAGCGCGACCAGCGCGGTGCGGGTCTTGCCCTTGCCCGGGGGCCCGACGAACGCCATCGTGCACCCCTTCGGGACCCCGCCGAGCGCGTGCTTCCCGTCGGGGGTGAGGCACAACAGGTCGAGCACCGAGCCGGTCTCCAGCGGCTCCTGCTCGCGCAGGAGCTCGGACAGGGTGGCCGGGCGGATGATGTCGGAGTCGAGCCCGCCGTCGTTGTCCTGCGGCACGTTGCCCATCGCGAACGGCATCGCCGACGGGTCGACCATCTGCATCTGCGGCATGCCGCCCATCATCATCTGCATCATCTGCATCATCTGCATCATCGGGTTCCCGCCCATCATCGGGGGCACCCCCATGCCCGGCGCGACCATTCCGGGCATCATCCCGGGCATCCCGGGCATCATCCCCGGCATCATCCCGGGCATCTGCGGCATTCCACCCATCGGGTTGTTCCCGTCTTGGCCGGCCATCGAAGTACTCCTGTGAACCAGGCCTCCCTCGTAGCACGGGGGCGGTTCACCGGGCGAAGATCGGCCCGAGGTCGATCGTGAGGCCGAGCGCGTGCACCACGTCCGGCGCGGCCGCGACGAACTCCGGCACGTACACCGCGCCCTGCAGCACGAACGCCTCGATCCGGTCGAGGTCGGGGTCCACGATCCAGTACCGCCGCACCCCACACCGCTGGTACACCTCGGACTTCACCAACACGTCGCGCCGGCGGGTCGATGGGGACGAGATCTCGATCAACAGCTCTGGCGCACCCTCGATCGCGCGCTCGGTGACGAGCTCGCGCTGGGACGCCGTGAGGACCACCAGATCGGGCTGCACGATGTCGTTCGGCGACAGGATCACGTCGATCGGCGCGTTGAACACCAGGCCCGCGCCCGGCAGCTCCAGGCCCGTGTAGAACGCGAACTGCAGGCGGCGCGACACGGTCTGGTGCCAAGGGCGGGGGGCAGGGGAAACGGCCAGCGCTCCGTCGATGATCTCGTACCGGCGGCCGTCGTCGGGCAACACCGCGTGCTCCTCGTACCCGAGGCGAATCGGTCCGGCGGCGCTCGCGATGGGGATCGGCTCGCCCATGACGCGTAGCGTATCCTCGCGCGGGGGTACGATCCGGCATGTCGCTGCGGTTGGACAACGCCGAGGTCGCCGCCGTGTTCGTCGAGATGGCGGACCTCACGCACATCGTGGGCGGCGACGAGCACCGGATCCGCGCGTTCCGCCGGGCGGCGCGGGTGATCGAGAACCTGCCGGTCGACCTCGAGACCGCGCTGCGGTTCGGCACGTTCCTGAAGACCCCCGGCGTCGGGCCGGGCACCGTGCGGCGCACCAAGCAGATCCTGCGCACCGGGAGCTGCGACGACCTGCGCGAGCTGCGGCGCCGGCTGCCGGCGGGGCTGCGCGAGCTGCTCGAGGTGAAGGGGATCGGCGCCAGCACCGCGCGCAGGCTGTGGCAACACCTGAAGGTCGGCTCGATCGCCGATCTGGAGGTCGCGCTGCGGTCGGGCGACCTCGCGAAGGTCCCGCGGATGGGGCAACGCACGGCCGAGAAGCTGATGAAGGCGATCGAGGACCACCGCAAGCGGGTCGGGCGGGTCCCGTACGTGGTGTCGCGCCGGATGGGCCAGCGGCTGGTGGCGCAGCTCGAAGGGTCACCCGAGGTCCAGCGGGTGCAGCTCGCCGGCTCGCTCCGTCGCGGGAAGGCCACCGTGGGCGACCTCGACATCCTGGTCGCCAGCGACGACGGGGCGAGGGTCGCCGCGCGGTTCGTCACCCTGCCCGAGGTCGAGGAGGTGTTGATCCGGGGCGAGGGGAGGGCGCAGGTGCGCCTGTACACCCGCCAGCAGTGTGACCTCCGGGTGCTCCCGCTCGAGAACTGGGGCGCCGGGCTGCACTACTTCACCGGGTCGCAGCTGCACAACATCGCGGTGCGCACCCGCGGGCTGCGGGTGAGCGGGCTGAAGATCAGCGACAAGGGGATCTTCGTGCGCGACACCGACCTGCGGGTGCACCCGGCGCCGCGCGAGGAGGACGTGTTCGCCGCGGCGCAGCTGCCGTTCATCGCGCCCGAGCTGCGTGAGAACACCGGTGAGCTCGAGGCCGCGGTCGCGGGCAAGCTCCCTCGGCTGATCACCGCCGAGGACCTGCGCGGCGACCTGCATATGCACACCGTGGCGTCGGACGGGAAGGGGACGGCCGAGGACATGGCGCGGGCGGCGGTCGAGCTCGGGCACGAGTACATCGCGATCACCGACCACACGAAGTCGCTCGAGGTCGCGAACGGGCTCGACGAGCGGCGGGTGCTGGCGCAGGTGCGCCACCTGCGCGAGCTCGAGGACCGGTTCGGCGCGCTCAAGGTGGCCGCCGGCACCGAGGTCGACATCTTGCCCGACGGCACGCTCGACCTCGACCCCGAGGTGCTGCGCGGGCTCGACTGGGTGGTCGCGTCGGTGCACTCCGGGTTCGACGTGAGTGGCGACGCGATGACCTCGCGGATCATCGCGGCGATGGAGACCGGCCTCGTCGACGTGATCGGCCACCCGACCGGCCGACGCCTCGATCAGCGCGGCGGCAGCGAGCTCGACCTCGAGCGGCTGTTCCAGGCCGCGCGCCGGCTCGGGGTCGCGCTCGAGGTCAACGGCAACCCGTACCGGATGGACCTGCCCGACACCGCGTGCCGCCGCGCGGTCGAGATGGGCGTGCCGCTCGCGATCGACACCGACGCCCACGCGCCGGGCCATCTGCAGTACCGCGAGTTCGGGGTGATCACCGCCCGGCGCGGGTGGGTGACGCCGCACGACGTGATCAACACCCGCCCGTGGTCGGCGCTCGCCGAGCTGCGGCGAGATCGGTTCCGCACCCGCGGGTGGTCACTGTCCGGCGTGCAGCTGCGCGGGTCGGACGAGGAAGACGACGCCCCGCCGTCGCGCGCGGTCGATGTCGAGCACTGGCCCGAGCCCGCCGACGCCGCGCCCGTGCGCGACGACGTGGCGCTGTCCGCCCGCCTCGCGGCGGTGCCGCTCGAGGACGAGCTGCGCGACCGGATCAGCGCGTGGATGGCGAGCGGCGACGACCCGACGCTGCAGGAGGCGCTGGAGGCGCTGGGCGACAACCCGCTGCAGACCGCGTTCAATCTCCTGCTGGCGGGGCCGGCGCCGGCACCTTGAGCAGCGCGTCGCACACCGCGGCGGCGACCCGCGCGTGACCTTGGTCCGACAGCGCCCAGCCGCCGTCGATCAGCGCCGCCCGCGCCGCCGGATCGGCGGGCCAGTCGGCGAGCAGGTCGACCAGCACGATCCCCTCTCCGCCGCGGGCCGCCTCGGCGAGCGCCGCGCTCCACCCGCTCGACCGCTGCTCGAGCCGCGCGATCTCCGCCGCGTCTGCCTCCTTGGGCGCGGGCGGCACCACCGACAGCAGCAGCACCGCCGGGCGCGGCTTCTTCCCCTTGCGCAGGTCGGCGAGGAACGTGTCGAGCTCGGACCGCAGGGCCTTCGGGTCGGTGTCGCCGGCGAGCTCGCGCGCGCCCAGCCCCACCACGACCACCCCGGCGCCGACCTCGCGCATCGAGCCGACCTTGCCGCGGGCGGAGGCGAACGTCTCGCCGCTGCTCACCCGGTCGATCACGGTGAACCGCTGCGGCGCGCGCTCCTCCAGGCAGTCGGCGAGCACCGACACCCACCCGGCCGACACCGCGCCGTGCCCTTCGGCCGGCGGCGCCGCCACGAGGCCGTCGCCCAGCGCCAGTACCGGCGCCGGGTCCGCGAGGGCCACGCTCGTCACCCACCACACCACGCGAACTCCGTCGGGCGGTCAACCCGCGGGACCCCGGGGGCGTTCCCGCGACCGCTCCCTGGTAACCCACGCGCCGGCCCCGGCGGAGTATGTGGACCCGGGAGGCAGGATGGCACGGCTCGAGCCCGGCACGCACGCGCTGTGGCCCACGGTGTGGGCGACGGTCACCGAGGGCGCGTCGCCCGGTCCCACCGCGTTGATCCAAGCGGGGATCCACGGCGACGAGGTCGCGGGCGTACACGCGCTGCAGGAGCTGCTCGAGGAGGGGCTCCGGCCGGCGCGCGGGAAGCTGATCGTGATCCCGGTGATGAACCCGCCCGCGTACCGGATCCGCGAGCGGTACGTCCGCGGCGGGCTCGACCTGAACCGGTCGTTCCCCGGAGATGCCGGCGCGGCCCGGTACGAGCCGCGGCTCGCCCACACGTTCATGCAGCTCGTGCTCGACGAGCGGCCGGCGCTGGTCGCCACGTTGCACGAGAGCAAGAAGCGGTACGATCCGGCCGTCGTCCCGTCGTTCGGCCAGACGCTGGTGTACGGCGTGGACCCAGTGCCGGCCGAGCTCGTCGACGTGGTGGCCGCGCTCAACGCCGCGTGCCCCGATCCGGCGGAGCGGTGGGACACGTTGTACTACCCGGTCGCCACGAGCTCGACCGAGGTGATCGTCGAGGCCACCGGGTGCCTCGGGGTGTGCGTCGAGACCTGGATGGGGTTCGACGAGCGGCGGCGGATCGATCTGCAGAAGGAGGTCGTGCTGCGGCTGCTCGATCGGATCGGGGTGCTGCCGTGGGGGAGCCACGATAGCGTCCGGCTCGGAGCGGGGCGCGACGGCGCTCCGGCGGAGGCCCGATGAGCGACACCCCGAAGTTGCGGACCCGGTTCGCGCCGTCCCCCACAGGCTCGCTGCACGTGGGCGGGGTGCGCACCGCGCTGTACTCGCTGTTGTGCGCGAAGCAGGTCGGGGGCACGTTCGTGCTCCGGATCGAGGACACCGACCAGGTGCGGTCGACCGACGAGGCGGCGAAGGGCATCGTGCGCGACCTCCGGTGGCTCGGCCTGTACTGGGACGAGGGCCCGGAGCGCGACCACCCGCAGTTCGGCCCGTACTACCAGAGCCAACGCCTGGCCCTGTACACCCGGTACGCCGAGCAGCTCGTGCAGGCCGGCCGAGCGTACCCGGCGTACGAGACCGGCGACGAGCTCGACGCCGAGCGGAAGGTGGCCGAGGCCAACAAGGAGAACTTCCGGTACCGCCGGCGGCCGTACACCGCCGAGCAGCTCGCGCGGTTGGCCGCCGAGGGTCGCAAGCCGGTGATCCGGCTGGCCTCGCCGGGCCACGCGGTCACCGTCGACGACCGGGTGCTCGGCCCGGTGACGGTCGAGGGTGAGGTGCTCGACGACTTCGTGTTGATCAAGGCCGACGGGTTCCCGACCTACCACTTCGCGGTGGTGATCGACGACCACTTCATGGAGGTCGACCTGGTGGTCCGGGGCAAGGAACACCTGATGAACACCCACAAGCACCTGCTGCTGTACGAGGCGTTCGGGTGGACCGCGCCCGCGCACGGGCACCTGCCGCTGATCAACAACCCCACCGGCGGCAAGATGTCGAAGCGCGACAAGGCGAAGGTCGCGCGCGAGGCGGCGCGGACCGCGGCCAAGGTCCGCGGCGCGGCCAAGGACGACTGGGCGTGGCTCGCGACCGAGGCCGGGCTCGACGGGGTCGAGGTCGCGCGGTTCATGGCGAAGGCGCACGACGGGGTGTCGACCGCCGAGGCGATCGCGCGGGTGATCGGCGCGGACCTGCCGCTGATCGAGGTCCAGGACTACCGCAAGGGCGGGTACCTGCCCGAGGCGCTGTTGAACTACCTGTGCCTGCTCGGGTGGGCGCCGGGCGACGACCGCGAGATGCTGACCGTCGACGAGATGCGCGACCTGTTCCGGCTCGAGCGGGTGATCAAGACCGACGCGCGGTTCGACCCGATGAAGTTGTCGTGGATGAACGGCGAGTACATGAAGAAGTTGCCGGAGGCGGTGCTGCTCGACCACCTCGCGGCGTGGCTCGAGGTGGTCCCGTCGCGGATCGCCGAGGTCGACCCGGAGCGGCGGCGGCTGCTGCTCACGATGTACCGCCAGCGCGCCTCCACGTTCGTGGAGCTCGCGAAGATGGCGTGGTTCCTGTTCCACGCCCCCACGGCGTACGATCCGAAGCAGGTGAGCAAGCACCTCGACCCCGACGGGTTGTTGCGCCTGCGCACCGCCCGCGGGGCGTTGTCGTCGGTGGGCAAGTGGGACCCGGCGTCGATCCGGGCCGGGTTCGAGGCGTTGTGCGCCAGCACCGACGTGCCGATGGGGAAGTATGCACAGCCGGTGCGGATCGCGCTCACCGGCGACGGCGTGAGCCCGGAGCTGCCGGAGACGCTGGCGTTCCTCGGGCGCGACGAGTCGCTCGCGCGGATCGACCGGCTGCTCGCCAGCCGGTGACGACCTGCCCGTCGAGGTGATTTGATTCTCCGGAGAATCTCGTGGCGGATCGTCGCGCGCTGAGGTAGGGTGAGCAGACCGAGGGACCGATGGCGCTCTACCGCACTCTACCGCACTCTACCGCACTCTACCGGCGCTGGCGCTGCTCGTCGTCGCCCCGGTCGCTCGCCCGGTCGAGGGTGACGGAGCGGCGGAGCCGGTCCCGATCCGCCACCCGCTGATGGATCCGGCGGTGCAGGCGCTCCGGGCCTCCCGGTCGTCCGAGACCGCCGCTGAGCTGCTCGCGCAGCTCGAGACGATCGACGAGATTGCCTGCGACGAAACCGGGGTCTGCGTGACCACCTCGACCGCGCGCCTCGCCGAACGCACCGGAGGGGGCCGTCCGATCGGAGGGGTGAGGGCGCCGCGATCCACCACCAGCGCGGTCGTCGCAGCGTGGTTGGCTGCTCCAGAAACGATCCCTGACCAAGTCGACGTGTGGATCGGCCTCGATCGGGGGGCGTGGGACACCACGGTGTCGGTCCCGTACCAGCAGCAGCTCGCGATGCTCGACGGGTTGGCACACACCGAGGGGGAACTGGCCCTGATCCGGGAGCAAGTGGTGGCCGAGCGCATCGCGAGCGGGATCGACGCGATGACCCCCACGGTCGAGGCGTTGGAGGCGCTAGGCGCGGAGGTGGTCTCGTGGCCGGCGCAGACCGGCACGGTGCGGGTGCGGCTGCCGGGGGGCGAGCTGGTCGGGTTCTTGGAGGCGCACCCCGAGGTGATCCGGGTGGAGGAGTACCAGCCGGAGCGCGAAGACGCGTCGGGCTACGCGATGTCGGTGTCCGACACACTGGATGGGGAGGAGACTGCGGATCTGCTCCAGTCGAACCTGTATTACGCCAAGGGGTACTACGGTCGGACCACCGACGAGATCAGCGTGGTGGAGAGCGCGGCCGGCTCGATGCGCACGAACCACCTGTCGTTCCGCGACGGTGCCGGCACCTCGCGGATGGTGATCTGCGCCGGGACCAGCCCCACGTCGTGCAACTACATCAGCACCTCCGGTCCGGGCGGACCGCACACGGTCAAGGTGACCTCGATCTTGCTGTCGGACCTCACGCTCGGACAAGACCCGGCGTTCGCTACGGCGAGCGACCGCGCGAAGCGGAGCGGCGTCGCGCGCCGGAGCAAGGGGGTCGCCATGACGTCGGACGATCCGCAGCGGGTGGTCGACCTGATGTCGGCGGACCCCGACGTGTTCGTGCTGAGCCGCAGCGCGTCACAAGCGGATGTCGGCTGCCTCGGAGCCGGCGCGCTGTCGAAGCAGTGGAACACGATGTTCGAGAACGGGATCGCGCTGTTCAACTCGACCGGGAACAACGGGCACGCCGACGCAGGTACATGCACGGTCAACGAGCCCGCGACCGCGATCGGGGTGATGGCGGTGGGGGCGTACAAGGTGAACGGCACGACCGACGAGCTGTACGTCGGCACCGACCGGGGCGGGGGCGGGACCACCGGCGACGCGGGTGGTCGTACGTTGATCGCAGCGATCGCGCCGTCCGCACATAAGTACCGGGCCGAAGACGACCCTGCGGCGAATCCCCAGTACGCCGAGGCCGGGTTCTGCTGCACCAGCAGCTCGACACCTTCGATGGCGGGTGCCGCCACGCTGTATCGGGATTGGTACCGAACCGCGCTCGGCACGGCGATCGACGAGCCGGGTCGGCTGTATGCGTCGCTGCTGCTGATGGGCGATCGGACCCAGCAGGTCGGCGGATACCTGTCCAGCGGGTTCGACAATGTGGGCGGCTCCGGAAAGCTCAGGCTGCGAATGTACGGGTCGGGTGGGGTGGACAACCCCGCGGGCTACGCAAGCGGCGCCGTGTGTGTCGGCGCCGGCCAGACCGTGTACCAGAGCATCAACAATGGAGCCGCGCTCCCCGCCGCGGTCGACTACGTCAAGGCGGTGGCCTGGTGGTACGACCACGACCACGACAGTGATGTCAACGGCTATCCCGATCCGGGCGTGGATTTCGACAAGATCAGGCTGAAACTGCAGAAGCAGGTCGCGGGGGTGTGGACGGATGTGGTGACGTCCGACCTCGACGACAATCGGCAGCGCGTGTACGCCACCGGCGCTGGCGGGTCGATCTACCGACTTGAGCTGTACGGTCGAGATGTATTGGGTGCCGACCATGGCTGTGGGGCAAGTGCCAACCTGGTGTACCTCGCCCGGACCTACGAAGACAACGCCCGCGACGACGGCGGCGATCTGACCACCTACATCCGCCCCGAACCCTGAGGTCGACATGTGGTACCAGCTGATGGCCTGTGTGGCAGTGCAGACCTCGACCGATCCGACCACCGGCCCGCCCGAGGTCGACACCGGCGGGTCCCCGGTCGACACGAGCGGTTCGACCACGTCGACCACGTCAACCACCCCGTCCACGGTGTCCGGGTGTGCAGCGGTCACCGGGACCCGTGGCGTGTGGTTGATCGATCGCGTCGACCCGACGAAGGTGGTGAAGTCGGTGCAACCACCGGTGAGCACCGAGGTAACGTGGGACCTGTCGGGTCCGGACGCGCTCGGGCGGCTATACCTGCTCGACCAATCGAAGGGGGAGGGCTTCCGGATCCTCAGCTCGGACGACGGCGGATGCACCTGGCAGCTGGCTGGGAGTGCACCCGTCCAGCTCGTTGGCCAGCAGCTGTACACCTCGGGCACCTCGACCCAGCTGTACGTGCAGTACAGCGCACGTCTCTACGTCTCCGCGGATGGTGGGGCCTCGTTCACCCAGGTGTCGAGTGGTGCCCCGCAATCCCGGCTCCGCGTGATCGGGGGAAGCCCGGACAGTCTGTGGTCGTACGACGCCGAGCACGTGCTCTCCTCGCGCGACGCGGGCGTCAACTGGCAGATCGATCAGGCGCTCCCGACGCCCAACAGCGGCGCTGCGTTCGACGGTTCGGACCCGCCGAGGACTGCTTCGGGCGGTCCGGAACTTCATGTGTGGGACGGGGCGGCCTGGGACCTGCTCGGGTCAGGTCTGATGTCGTACGGGATGCCGATGTGGGAGCCTGGGGGCGCACTGGCGGTGATCGTAGTGGCGGAGGTCGGTGGAGGAAAGTACCTTCTTCGGAGCGAAGATGGCATCGCTCCGCTGGCAGAAGTAGGATGGGGTCTGGCGCCGGACGAGTTTCCGCGTGTCACGGTGGTCGACGCGGGCGCGTTGGCCTCCGGTGGGTTCCTGTACACCGAGGTCGTGGCGGCAGGAGCATTCGTCCTGGTTCGAACGCCCGCTGGGGTGGTGGTCAGGCACAGCCCGTCCGAGTTCGACGATGTGCAGGGGCTGCTGTTCACCGACACCGCGGTGGTCGCCGCGCTCCAGGTGCCGCTGACCGAACAACCGGACTGACCTGGAGGCGAGCGTGCTGAACCTACTGGCGGCCTGCATCGCGGTCCAGACCTCGACGCTCGACCCGACGCTGCTTCCGCCCGAGACCGACACCGGCGGAACGAAGATCGACACCGGCGGTTCGACCACGCCGACCCCTCCGTCGACGGTGTCCGGGTGTGCGGCGGTCACCGGGACGCGAGCGGTGTGGTTGATCGATCGCGCCGACCCGACGAAGGTGGTGAAGCCGGTGCAGCCACCGGTGAGCACCGAGGTGACGTGGGACCTGTCGGGACCCGACGCGCTCGGGCGGCTGTATCTGCTCGACCAGTCGAAGGGGGAGGGCCTCCGGATCCTGCGTTCGGATGACGGTGGATGTAGCTGGCAACTCACGGGACGAGCCCCAAGTGAGTTCATCGAGCAGGAGTTGTACAGCTCCCCAGCCTCGCCGCGTTTGTACATACGGTACAGCTACGAACTATACGTGTCCGAAGACGGCGGAGTATCGTTCGCTCTCGTCTCCAATGCCGCTCCTCGTGCGCCGATTCGAGTGCTCGGAGGGAGTCCGGATCGCTTGTGGTCGTATGACCAAGAGAACGTGGTCTACTCTCCCGATGGTGGCACCACATGGCTACTGGAACAGTTGCTGCCCATACCGGGCAACGGAACTTCGTTCGACGAATCCGACCCGCCCAGGGCTGCTTCCGGCGGTGAACAGGTGCAGGTGTGGAACGGGGCGACCTGGGACGTTCTGGCGTCGGGTCTGCTGTCGTACGGTATGCCGATGTGGGAGCCCGGAGGTGCGCTGGCAGTGATGGTTGTGGCGGAGGTCGGTGGAGGGAAGTACCTTCTTCGGAGCGAGGATGGCATCGCTCCGTTGGCCGACGTTGGGTGGGGTCCGGCCCCGTTCGAGGAGAGCATTCGCCTCGTGGCGGTGGACGGGGGAGCGCTCTCCAGTGCTGGTTACCTCTACGATCCGACGGGAGAAATCTGGAAGGGTGCCTATGTCACGGCCCGCACCGTGGATGGTGTCTCGGTTCGGCACGATGCGGAGGCCTTTGACGAGGTGCGGGGCTTACTGTTCACCGACACCGCGGTGGTCGCCGCGCTCCAGGTGCCGCTGACCGAACAACCGGACTGACCTGGAGGCGAGCGTGCTGAACCTACTGGCGGCCTGCATCGCGGTCCAGACCTCGACGCTCGACCCGACGCTGCTTCCGCCCGAGACCGACACCGGCGGAACGAAGATCGACACCGGCGGTTCGACCAGACCGACGACCGTGTCGAGGTGTGCGGCGGTCACAGGGACCCGTGGCGTGTGGTTGATCGATCGCGCCGACCCGACGAAGGCGGTGACCCCGGTGCAGCCACCGGTGAGCACCGAGGTGACGTGGGATCTGTCGGGCCCCGACGCGCTCGGGCGGCTGTACCTGCTCGACCAATCGAAGGGGGAGGGCTTCCGGATCCACCGCTCGGATGACGGAGGCTGCGGCTGGCAGCTGGTCGGCGCCGCGCCGACGGACACGCTCGGGGCCAGGCTGTACACCTCGCCGACCTCGTCGACCTTGTACGTCCACGTCAACACGAGCCTCTACGTTTCGGAGGACGGCGGTGTTTCATACACCCAGGTGTCAAGCGGGGCCCCGCAGTCCCCGATTCGAGTGATCGGGGGAAGCCCCGACAGCCTGTGGTCGTACGATGCCGAGCATGTGCTCTCCTCACGCGACGCCGGCGTGAGCTGGCAGATCGATCAGGCGCTGCCGACACTGAACGGTGGTGCTGCCTTCGACAGCTCGGATCCGCCGCGCGTGGCCTCCGGTGGCTCAGAGCTCCACGTGTGGGATGGCGCCAGCTGGACCGTGCTGGGGTCAGGTCTGAAGTCGTACGGCATGTCGCTGTGGGAGCCTGGGGGAGCACTCGCAGTGGCCGTCGTCGGACAGTCGGGAGGGCGCTGGTACCTCGTGCGGAGCGAAGATGGCATCGGTCCGCTGACCGAAGTGGGGTGGGGGCCAGCGGACGACGAGAATCCGCGAGTCACGGTCGTGGACGCGGGCGCGTTGGCCTCCGGTGGGTACTTGTACGACGAGGTCGTGGCTCCAGGAGCGTTCGTTCTAGTCCGAACCCCTCCGTGTCAAGATGGATGAGACAGTCCGCAGCCACGAGTTTACCGAGCAGGGCGCCTGACGGATCATGGTTCCAATGTCCAAGACTTCATCGCC
>JBEBJC010000865.1:0-3934 GCA_040080105.1 Myxococcota bacterium | reverse complement strand
GCAGCTGCGCCAGCCGGTGCAGCTCGCCGGGGCCGTGTGGGGACGATCCCTCGCGTACGGCGCCGGCGTGCGGTGGGACCGACAGCGGTGGCGGGTCGCGGCCGAGGCCCTCGGCAGCGTCGGGCTCGAGTCGGCGAGCGCGAGCACGTTCCCGCTCGAGCTGATCGGCAGCGGCCGGTTCGCGCTGTCCGACGCGCTCGGCGTGCGGGCCGGCGCGGGCACCGGGATCGGCCGCGGCCTCGGGAACCCGGCGTGGCGGCTCGTGGCCGGGGTCGACCTGGCGGCGGCCCTCGATAGCGATCGGGACCTCGATCGCCGGCCCGACGTGCGCGACCTGTGCCCCCGGCGCGCGGAGGATCTCGACCAGTTCCGCGACCTGGAGGGCTGCCCCGACCCGGACAACGACCACGACGGGATCGTCGACCCCGATGACCGCTGCCCGTTCGACCCCGAGGTGGTCAACGGGTGGATCGACGCCGACGGCTGCCCCGACGCTCGGGCCACCCTGCAGCTGGTGGTGTCCGGGCCCGAGTCGGCCGAGGTCGCGGTGGCGGACCAGCAGCTGCAGCTGATCGCCGGCGAGGTGTTCGAGCTCGAGGTCGACCCGGGGGTGTGGGCGGTGTCCGCCTCGGCCGACGGGTTCGAGCCGACGTCGTTCACCGTGACCGCACACGAGGGCCCGGTGCAGATCCCGGTGCGCCTGGCCCGCTCGCCCACCGGCGGGGTGGTGGTCACGGTGGTCGATCCCGAAGGGGCGCCGGTCGACGCGGTGCTCCACCCGTACGGAGCTCCGGCCTGTCCGGCGCCTGGCGGCCGGGCGCGGATCGGCGGAGGCCCCGGCCCGGTGACGATCGGGGTCGAGGCGCCGTGGTTCGTGTCGGAGACCGTCACCGTGGACGTGCCCCGCGACGTCGACGTCGAGGTGACGGTGGCGCTGCGGCGGGCCGCGGTGGTGATGGTCGACCGGCAACTGATCGTCGGGGACAAGATCCGGTTCGCGGTCGACGAGGCCGATCCCCGCGCGTCCGGGCCGGCGCTCGACGCGCTGGCCCGCTGGCTCGAGGACCACCCCGAGGTGCTGCTGCTGCGGATCGACGGGCACGCGGACGAGGTCGGCTCTTCGGCGTACAACCTCGAGCTGTCGACGAGGCGCGCCCGATCCGTGTTCGACGCCCTCGTCGCGCGCGGGGTCGCGCCCGAGCGGCTCGCCCCGATCGGCTCGGGGGAGTCCCGTCCGTGGGACTGGGCCGCCGAGCGGTGGGTCGAGTTCCTGGTGTTGGTGTGGGACGACGAGGTCTCCGCCGAACCGCCCCGGTGACCCCAGCGACCGCAGAACGGGGATGGTACGGTGCCGGCCGACCGGAGGCACCCACATGCTCATCGCCGCACTGTTCGCTTGTGAACCTGGCTCGGACGGCTCGACCCCGAAGGACACACCGTCCACGACCGAGCCGACCGATCCGACCACGTCCGACCCCACCGACACCACGCCCACCACCAGCGACCCGGTCACGTTCCACCAACACGTGGCGCCGCTGCTGGGGGAGAGCTGCGCCCGGTGCCACAACCCCGTGGGCCTGGGCCCCGGCGACTACCTCGACTACGCGACCGCCTCGGCGTGGGCAGAGGTGATGATCGATCGGATCGACGCCGGGGAGATGCCTCCGCCCGCCGCGGACCCCGCGTGCCACCCGTACCAGGACGCCGAGGTGTACCAGGTGAACCCCGCGCTGCGCGACCTGCTGCAGCGGTGGGTCGATCAGGGCAAGCCCGAAGGAGACGCAGCGAGCGCGCCTCCGATCGACCCGTGGGTGCCCGAGTCGTTCGACGCGTACGACCTCGAGCTGCGCGCGAAGGGCACGGTGGTCCCGCAGTTCCAGGACGGCAACGAGTACCGGTGCTTCCTGCTGGGTGACATCACCGAGGACACGTACGCCACCGGGGTCGAGTTCCTGATGGACCACCCGGAAGTCAGTCACCACGCGCTGTTGCTGCTCGACACCAACGGGGGCAACGAGTCGAACGTGGAGGACGAGGCCTCCGGGTCGTGGCCGTGTGGGCTGACCGACATGCCGGGCTCGATCGTCCACGCGTGGGCGCCGTCGAACGGGGCCACGCGGTTCCCCGAGGGCACCGGCCTGCGGCTCCCCGCTGGCAGCCAGCTCGTGCTGCAGATGCACTACTTCCAGTCCACGTCCGAGGTGCCGGCGGATCGGCCCGGCTACGGGCTGACCCTGTCGCAGACCGTCGACAAGGAGCTGTACTACCTGCCGGTCGGGCCGACGTTCTTCTCGATCCCCGCCGGGGACCCGGACTTCACCAAGACGTTCACCGCCCCGCTGTGGCTGCTCGGGCTGTCGGGTGGGCTCGACGTGTGGGGGGTGTTCCCCCACATGCACGTGCTGGGCACCGCGTACGACTTCCACGCGGAGGCGGACGACGGGACCGAGAAGTGCATCTCGCAGGCGTCCGAGTACGACTTCTCGATGCAGCCCACCTACTGGTTCGACGAGCCGGTGCACCTCGACGGCACCGACTCGGTGTCGGTGGCGTGCACTTGGGACAACTCGGCCGAGAACCCGTTGCAGATGAACGACCCGCCGGAGAACGTCACCTGGGGCGAGAACACGCAGCAGGAGATGTGCTACGCGTTCTTCTACGTCACCGTGGACTGACTGCGGAGTTCCCCCTCACCCCGACCCTCTCCCCCTGCGGGGAGAGGGGGATCGGCCAGGGTAATTCCGCAGGACGGAGTTACGGGCCACACTGGGAGCCGCCCCCGTCGGCGGTGTCGATCGCCGAGATCGGCGCCCCGCCGAGCACGGTCCGCAACACGTCGCTCGGCGCCGCGGCCTCCCCGGTGACGGGGTCGGTCACCACCTCGCCGAACCAGGCCCGGTCGTCGTCGTACGCGGTGTGCAGCGCGCAGTTCGCGCCGTGTACGCCGACCCCGTCGAGCGCCGCGTAGCCCCGCAGCGTGGCCTCCCCGGCGGCGGCGTACTCGTCGAGCGAGGCACCGACCCGGGCGAGGGTGTCGTACAACACCGGGTCCCGCAGGTCGTGGTGGTACGCCACCTCGGCCCGCCGGTAGGTGGTGAGCAGCGCGTGGACGTCCGAGCACGTGGCCGGCCGCTCACCCGACGCGAGGCACGCGGCGTCGACGTACCCGCTCCACAGCGGGCCGAGCACCCCGTCGTACCGGGCGGCGACCGCGTCGGACCAGGCGGAGGCGAGGGCCGGGGACAGCGACTCGGGGGAAGGGGAGAAGATCGCGTCGGGCGCGCCCACCACCCGGCTGCCCGGGAACGCGTCGACGAACCGGCCGAGCTGGGCCACCGCGCCGTACGCGCCCGCCGAGGATCCGGACAGCACCACCAGGTGTGGGTCGACCAGCGGAGGCAGCTGCGCCTCCCCGTCGTCCGACACCACGCCGGCCGCGAGCGCCGCCAGCGCCTCGCCGATCACCTCGTGGCCGGCGAACGACAGGGTGAACGGCGGGTCGCCGTCGAGGGTGACCGCGGGCTCTCGGCCGATCCACAGGTCGGAGGTGCAGTAGTACAGCTGGGCGACCTGGAACCCGGCGAGCGGGTTCGCCGGCTCGGCCGACATCACCCCGCGCCCGTCGGCGGTCTCCGGCGCCCACCGGCTGCTCATGTTCGCCGCGTCGTACGAGCCCTCCCCGCACCACCGCTCGGCGCAGGTCTCGTAGCCGTCGCAGTACCCGCCGCCGTTGAGGTGGACGAGCCAGTCCGCGGCGTGCTCGGGGTCGGTGGACCCGCGCACGTACAGCACCGGGGGCGACCCGTCGTTGCAGCGGGCCACCGCGTCCGACAAGGTGACCCGGTGCAGCGTGGCGCCGCGGCCCAACACCGCCGCCGGCGTCGGGTCCGGGCACCGGTCCGACAGCGCCTCCTCCACCGGGAACACCGGCGGG
>JBEBJC010000864.1:0-3939 GCA_040080105.1 Myxococcota bacterium | reverse complement strand
GGGGTGAAGCACGTTTTCCCCCTCTCTCCCGCATCGGGGGAGAGGGCCGGGGTGAGGGGGAATTGTCTGTCCTCGGACTCCGTCCTGCGGATTTCCGCAGGACGGAGTCCGAGGACCGACAATTGTGACGGCCTCCACCCCGGCCGGCGCGCCGTGTTCTACAATGGAATCCTCCGCTGGGCGACATCCGGAGAGCGGGACTTCGGTCGGTCGGCTTGACCACGAACCCGCGGCCCGGTAGCTGTAGTTCGCTCCGGAACGAGCGGATCGTCGGTCCGCAGGACGAGGACGGGACAGATGGACAAAGCCGAGCTCCTGGCGACCTTCACCGAACGCCTGAATCAGTATGAAAAGTACCAGGCGTTCATTCAGAAGGCTCGCGAACAAGCCGGAAAATTCGCGAGCGCGGTCGTCGACAAGGTCGTTCGGGACAACACCCAGAAGTGTGCCGACATCGTCGAGCAGATGTCGCCTCTCAGCGCCGATCTCGAGTCGGTGATCGACGAGCTGCGGCAGAACCGCGAGGCCGCGCTCGACAGCGCGAAGGAGAGCCAGTTCCGCCTCGAGGAGCTGGAGCTCAGGCTCGCGATCGGAGACCTGTCCGACGCCGACTTCCGAGCCGAGGCGTCGGACTACAAGGCCGTGGTCCAGTCGACCGACGCCCGCGTCGCCGATCTCGACCAGGAGCGGATGCGGTTCACCGAGGCGCTCGAGCGCTGGGGGCGGCTCGGGATCGACGGGATGGAGTCGTCCGGACTCCGCTCGGCCGAAGTCGAGTCGGATCGCGGCGCGCGGTCGTCGGATCTCCGCGCGGACACCGGCCGCGGCAATGGCGTGCACCATCGGTCGCCCGAGCCGCCTCCGCGCTCCTCGGGCCGCACCGCGCCTCCGATGGCGATGGAGAGCTCGTCGTCGGGGGGGCTGCGCACGGCGGCGGCCCCGTCCCACCACCACCACGAGGTGTTGGAGGCCGACGACGACGAGATGCAGGAGGAGCTCGAGGCCGACGACGCGATGGACGCGATCGCGGGCGACGACGACCTCGTGTTCGACGATCAGCCGGCGGGTGGCAACGACGGGTTCGAGGTCGACGGGATCGACCTGATGGGCGACGACGAAGACGACCTCCCGGTCGACGACGTCGGCGAGAAGGACGACAAGCCGCGCCGGGCGGTGTTGCTGTACCAGGAAGGGACCGCCGAAGAGCAGATCTACCCGTTCACGGGTGAGGTCATGTCGCTCGGTCGCGGCCGGGACAACGACGTCCAGGTGAAGAACGACTCGAAGGTCAGCCGGTACCACTGCAAGCTGTACCGGCGGGGACCGAACTTCTACATCGAGGACAACAAGAGCGCGAACGGCACCCTGGTCAACGGGGAGCTGATCACCGAGCGCCGGCTGTTCGGAGGGGAAGAGGTGATCATCGGCGAGACCTTCTTCCGGTTCCGGATCCTCGACTGACGGACGGTCCGTCGACGTTGGCCGAGGTCCGGCGCCGGGTGCGCCACGACCTGCGGAACGTGGTCGCGGTGATCTCGGGCCGGGCGGAGCTCCTCCTGTCCGGGGTCAACGGCCCGCTGACCGACGCGCAGCACCGCTCGGTGTCGATCGTGGTGACCCACGCCGACCGACTGGTCGAAGAGCTCGACGCGCTGGCGGCGCTGATCGACCAGCTGCCGATCGCGAAAGATCCGCTGCCGTAGTCGGCCGAAGATGCCGATCCTCTGCGGGTGCGATACCACGCCGGCCGCACGAGGCCTGCGTCGACGTACACTCCGGCGTGGCCCGGCTCCGCTGGAGGTCGTCGATCCGTCCATGCCGCGCAGGAAGTCCTCTCCGCCAGGTCCGGTGTACTTCACGAGCTACGAGGTCGCGAAGATCCTCGGAGTGTCGAATCAGACCGTGGTGAACTGGGTGAACTCGAACCGCCTGGTGGCGCACCGCACGCTCGGCGGACACCGGCGGATCGCGAAGGCAGACGTGGTCTCGTTCGCCCGCGACAACGGCTACCCGCTGGCGCGCGAGCTCGTCGACACCGGGTCGGTGCGCAAGCGGGTGCTGGTGGTCGACGACGAGGTCGCGTTCGCCGATCTCGTACGCGAGTACCTCTCGGCCAAGGGGTTCGAGGTCGAGATCGCGGACTCCGGCTTCGCGGCGGGACTCACGGTCGCCCGGTACAAGCCGGACCTGATCGTGATGGACCTGATGATGCCCGGTATGGACGGGTTCGAGGTGCACCGCACGCTCCGCCGGGACGCGGACACGTGTCACGTGCCGGTGATCGCGTGCACCGGGTACCGCGACCCGGACATCGATCGGAAGATCCGCGACGAGCGGTTCGACGGGTTCGTCGACAAGCCGCTCAAGCTCGACGGGTTGGTGGATCTGATCCGGGATCTGCTCCACCTCCAGGCGTGACCTCCCACGCGGGCGGCCGCGCGACCCCGTCGCCGCCGCGCGCGTCGAGCGGGATCGCCGACAGCGGCGTCGGGGGGCGATCCGCTCGCCGGCGCACCCGCACCAGCTCGGCGGCGATCGCGACCGCGATCTCGGCCGGCGTCTCGGCGCCCAGGTCCAGCCCGACCGGACCACACAGCTTCCGAAACAGGGCGGGGTCCATCCCCGCCGCCCGGAATCGTACGAGGAACCTAGAGATCTTCCCTCGGCTCCCGATCATGCCGATCCACGCGCACGTCTTGGGCAGGAGGATTTCCGCCAGCTCCTGATCGAGGCGGTGATCATGGGTCACCACCAACCAGTGAGCGTCGGCGTGGCCCACCAACCCCAGCGCGTACCGCGCGGCGTCGTCCGTCACCAACTCGCACCCCGGGAACCGCTCGGCGGTCGCGAGCTCCGGGCGGTCGTCGACCACGGTGACCGCGAAGTCGAGCGCGCACAACATCGGGGCGAGCGCGTGGGCGACGTGCCCACCCCCGAACATCACGAACGGCGTCCGCACCTGCACCGGCTCCACGTACACCTCCACTCGGCCCCCACAACACATCCCCAGGTCGCGCACGGTGTGCAGCTCGAACCGCGCGGGGGCTCCGGTGTGGATCACCTCGCGCGCCACCTCGACCACCCGGTGTTCGAGCGCGCCGCCCCCGATGGTGCCCACGGTCGCGCCGTCGCCGTACACCAACATCCGCGCGCCCGCCGACCGCGGAGCGCTCCCGGAGACGCCGATCACGGTCGCGAACGCCGCCGGCGTGCCGGTGCGCCACGCCGCGGCCGCGGCCTCGAACACGTTCATCGGGCCGGCCTATCCCGCTGGAGCCAGCAGTGATCGTCGCCTGGCTGGCGTTGGTGTCCCGCGCCGGGGACCCGCCCGAAGTGCGGGTCGGCGCGGACGGCGCGGTGTGGCTGTGGACCGACGAGGGCTGGAGCCGCGTGCTCGCGCCGCTGCCGGAGCTCGAGCTCGAGCCGGTGGCGCTGCCCGTGGTGGCCCTGCCGGAGGTCGATCCGGACGATCCCGACGCCGCGGTGCTGGAGCTCCGCCGGCGGGTGGACGAGGCGGCGCAGGACCGGGCGCGGATGATGGCGGAGCTGCGGTCCGAGGCCGATCGACCGGCGGACGAGCCCTCGGGCGCCCGGGCGTGGTTCGACCCCGATGGTCTGTGGGTCGTGCGCGCGGACGGGGAGTGGTTCAGCCCGGACCGGGGCCTCACCTGGACCCGGCGCGCGCCGACCGTCGTCCCCGCGTCCGCGGCCCCTTGGGCGTCGCCGGCGCCCGCGCGCGCGCCGGACCGGTGGTGGCCCACGCTCGCGGTGGACCTCACCTGGGTCCGCACCGGCGCGCGCTCGACGGTCTCCGAGGATCGAGGCGAGTGGTTCGACGTGGTCGCCACGTTGCGGTGGGACCTGGCGCGCCGCTCCAGCGTCGACCCGACCGCGTACGACCCGTACGAGGCGGCGGGCCGGGTGTGGGTGGGCGACGAC
>JBEBJC010000863.1:0-3940 GCA_040080105.1 Myxococcota bacterium | reverse complement strand
CTTCGCGTGGCCGCCGTCCCGCTCGGGCTCACCCTCGGTGGTGGCCTGCTGCTGCTCGGGCTCGGCGCTGCGACCCGCGCCACGCCCGCGCCCGACCCGTGGGACCACGTCCCCGACCCCCCGCTGCCCACCGACCACGCCACGTTCTTCGAGGACACTCCCCTCCCCGACGGCCCGTCGGTCACCCGCGCGTGCCTCGGGTGCCACGAGCGGTCGGCCGAGGAGGTCCGCCGCACCGCCCACTGGAAGTGGGAAGGCGAGCCCGTGGTCGTGCCTGGGCACGAGGGCGAGCCGCCGATGCCGATCGGCAAGAAGAACGTGGTGAACAACTTCTGCATCGGGGTCCAGGGCAACTGGGGCGGGTGCACGAGCTGCCACGCCGGGTACGGCTGGGAGGACGACGCGTTCGACTTCTCGCGCGACGACGCGGTCGACTGCCTCGTGTGCCACGACCACTCGGGGCAGTACCAGAAGTCGAAGAAGGGGCTGCCGGCCGAGGGGGTCGACCTGAAGGCCGCCGCCGGCAGCGTGGGGCGGCCGACCCGGGCGAACTGTGGCGCGTGCCACTTCGCCGGCGGCGGCGGCGACGCGGTCAAGCACGGCGACCTCGACGGCACGATGTTGAACCCGAACGAGCGGATCGACGTGCACATGGGCCGGCACGGGTTCGTGTGCGTGGACTGCCACCAGACCGAGCACCACGACATCCCCGGGCGCTCGATCTCGGTGTCGGTCGACGACACGAACCGGGTGCGGTGCACCCAGTGCCACCCCGAGGCGCCCCACGGCGACGAGCGCCTCGACGACCACGCGCGGACCGTCGCGTGCCAGACCTGCCACATCCCGAGCATGGGCGCCGACGCAGGCACCAAGGCGGCGTGGGACTGGTCTACCGCCGGCTCGAAGGAGCGCGAGCGCGCGGTCGGCGACCCGCACACGTACCTGGCGATCAAGGGCACGTTCACCTGGTCGTACGGAGCGACCCCGGAGTACGGCTGGTACAACGGCCGCGCCGACCGGTACCTGCTCGGCGAGACGATCGACCCGACCGCGGTGACCCGGATCGCCGGCCCGCTCGGCGACGTGGGCGACCCGAGCGCCAAGTTGTGGCCGTTCAAGGTCCACCGGGGCCGCCAGCCGTACGACGTGGGGTACGCGAGGCTGGTGGTGCCCCGCACGTTCGGCGAGGGCGGGTTCTGGCACACGTTCGACTGGGAGTCGGCGGTGCGCCTCGGGTCGGAGACGACGGGTCTGCCGTACTCCGGCGCGTACGGGTTCGCGGAGACCGAGATGTACTGGCCGCTGTCGCACATGGTGCAGAGCGCCGACCGCGCGCTCCAGTGTGACGACTGCCACGGGCCGAGCGGCCGGATGGACTGGGCGGGGCTGGGCTACCTCGGTGACCCCGCCCGGCACGGCGGACGCGCGCGGCAGGGGTTCGGTGGAGCGGCGCCGACGAAGGGGTCGACCCCATGATCCACTGGCTGCTCGGGGCCGCCGCGGCCGCCCCGTTCCACCCGTCGTTCCCGGTGCTCGATCCGTCGGGGGTCGACGTGCTCACCTCCGGGGGCGCGTTCTCGCCGGCGCGGACCTGCGGGGCGTGCCACGACGTGGCCACCATCGACCGCCACGCCACCCACGGCGCCGCCGGAGCCGACGCGGTGGGGGCGCCCGACCGCGACGGGTCGCTGCCGTGGGAGTGGGGCCCGGGGCTGCTCGGGCGGTGGGACGCCGACCGTTACTCGCCCTCCGACCCCGGCGACCTCCGCGCCTGGGCCGCGACCTACGGGCAGGACCACGCGGGCGGCGGCCCGCTCGCGCCGCTGGGGGTGGAGACCGACTGCGTGTTGTGCCACCTCGCCACGGCGAACGACGAGCAGCGGAGATCGGCGCTCGCCCGGGGTGGGCTCGGCCTCGCGAACACCGCCACCCTGGTGGGCACCGGCCTGGTGACCCTCGAGCCCGGGGGGCCCCGGTGGGACCGCGCGGCGTTCGACGGCGGCCGGTGGCCGGTGGAGCGGCTGCCGCTGGGCCCGGCGACCCCCGAGCGGTGCGGAAGCTGCCACGGCTCGGTCCACCGAGACCCCTCGCCGCTGGTCGAGGTCGACGGGCGGCGGACCCGCGCCACCGGGCTCGTGTACTCCGGCCAGCGGATCGACCGCTCCGGGCTGAACCTGGCGGACAAGGACACCCTCGATCGCGCGTGGGACGTCCACGCGGAGCGGCTGCTCGCGTGTGACGACTGCCACGCGGCGGGCAACCACCCGTCGCGCCGGGTCGGTGACCACGCCCCGTCCCACCTGCGGTTCGACCCGCGCGCCCCGCCGCTCGGCGAGTACCTGACCGCGCCGTCCCACCGGCTGTCGTCGGCGGAGGCGAGCTGCGCGGGCTGCCACGACCCGGAGGTCGGCCACGGGTTCCTGCCGGGGCGCGACGTGCACTTCGCCGCGCTCGCGTGCGCGGCGTGCCACGTGCCGGACGTGCGGTTCACCGCCCGGCAGCAGCTCGACTGGACCGCGCTCGACGCCGACGGACAGCCGCTGGTCGACTGGCGCGGCACCGACGGGGCCCCCTCCGACCCGCGCGCGCTGCACCACGGGTACACGCCGGCCCTGCTCCCGGTCGACGGCAAGCTCACCCCGCACCACGTGTCCACCACGTTCCTGTGGGTGTCGGGCGACGCCCCGGTCCCCCGGGCGGCGCTCGCGCAGGTGTGGGCCGATCCGACCGCGCTCCGACCGCTCGACCGCGACGGCGACGGGGAGCTCACCCTGGTCGAGCGACGGCTCGACACCCCGGAGCGGGCGGCGGTGGTCGCCGAGCGGCTGCGTCAGCTCGGGGTAGCCGACCCGCAGATCCGCGGGCTGCTCGAGGTCGCCCCGGTGTCGCACGGGATCACCCGCGGCGCGGCGGTGGTGCGCGAGTGCACCGAGTGCCACGCGCCGGGGGGCCGGCTCGACCGGGCGCTGGAGGTGGCGGCGTGGCTCCCCGGCGGGGTCGTCCCCGAGCCCCGCGGCGGCGCGGCGGCCGCGCTCGGGCCGGTGACGGTGGACCAGGGCGCGGCGTGGGTCCGCCGGCCGGTCGACGAGCGGTACGTGTTCGGCGCCGCCGGGTTCCTCCCGCTCGACGGGGTCGGGCTGGCCGCGCTCCTCGGCTCGTGTTTGTTCGCGTTGGGCCATGGCGGCCTGCGCTGGTGGTCCACCCGCCGCTCGGGCGGCCCCGCTGGAGGCACGCCGTGAAGCGCGTGTACATGTACACCGTCGAGGAGCGGCTCTGGCACTGGTTCCAGGCCGCGATCATGCTGGCGCTGATGGCGACCGGCATCGTGATCCACCTGCCCCAGGTGTGGCGGTACATCGACTTCGAGACCGCGGTCCGCAGCCACGACGTGCTCGGGGTGCTGCTCGCGGTGAACGCGGCGTTCGGCCTGTTCTGGCACCTCGTGTCGAAGCAGCTGCGCCAGTTCCTCCCGCGCGGGGTG
Organism: Myxococcota bacterium; assembly: GCA_040080105.1. GTDB lineage: Bacteria > Myxococcota_A > UBA796 > UBA796 > JACKER01. The sequence continues at coordinate 459 of JBEBJC010000863.1, read as the reverse complement.
ACCTGGGCCGGCACCGCGCTGCAGCAGGTCCGGTACTACGCGTGGGGGATGTTCCACGGCGAGCCGCACCCGATGGAGAAGACGGTCGCGCGCAAGCTCAACCCGCTGCAGCAGATCACCTACGTCGGGATCCTCAACCTGCTGCTGCCGCTGCAGATCCTGACCGGCGTGGGGATGCTCGGGTTGCGGTGGAACCCGGCATGGGTCGAGCGGCTGACCGAGCTCGGGCTGCTCGCCCCGCTGCACCTGCTCGGAGGGTGGCTGTTCGCCGCGTTCCTGGTGGCCCACGTGTACCTGACCACCACCGGCCACACCCTCGTGTCCAACGTCGTCGCGATGATCACCGGCTGGGAAGACACCCACGAGCCGGTGGTGAAGGAGGTGCCCCGTGACTGAGCGGCCGTACTGGAACAGCCACCTCGGGGGGGTCGCGCTCGGGGTGCTCCTGTTCACCAGCTT
>JBEBJC010000862.1:0-3945 GCA_040080105.1 Myxococcota bacterium | reverse complement strand
CTCCCCGTCCCGCTCCATCGCGAGGTGCGTGCCGAGCGTCGACCACGCCTCCGCCTCGATGTCGTCGCGCGCGCCGGCGGCGAGCACCGCGCGCACCGCAGCCTCCACCCCGTCCCTCCGCCCGAGGTGGGTCGCCGCCTGCGCCCACGACAGAGCGCACCTCCGCTGCGCGGCGCTGTCGGAGCCGCCCATCCCCATCGCCCCCAGCTCGCGCAGCTGCTGCTCCCCGCGGCTGACCTGACCCCGCGCGCCGAGCAGGCGGGCCAGGTTGGCCGCGGCTCGGGCGCGCAGCGACAGCGACACGTCGCGCGCGAGCACGGCCTGGAGGTCCTCGACCCACGGCAGACACGCCTCCAGCCCGGGGTGGTCCACCCGGCGCAGGTGATCCACCCACACCCCGTCGGTCCGGCCGACCACCCAGCGCGCGTGCCGCTCCAGCTCTCGTGGCCCACACCCGGCGAGCACCACCTGGCGCACCGTCCACGGGACCCGCAGCTGCTCCCCGTCCGGCCCCACCAGGCCGCGCTCCACCAGCCGTTGCGCGCTGTCGAGGTCGACGGCGTCGGCCCCGAACGGGCCGACGAACGTGCCGCACACGGTCAGCGTGTCCCGATCGGCCGGATCGAGCAGCCCGATCGACCGCTCCAACACCGCGCGCAGCCCTCCGGGGGCGTGTGGGCCCGCGAGCACGTCGAGCCCGTCGCGCAGGCGGCCGGTGAGCCCGCGGGGCCCGAGCACGGCCATCCGACCGGCCGCGAGCTCGATCGCCAACGGTGAGCCGTCGAGGTGGGTGAGGAGTCGGGTGAGCTCGAGGCGGTCGGCGGCGCTCGGGCGCCACCCGGGCCTGGCTCGGTCCACCCGGGCCTCGAACAGCTCCAGCGCGGCGTCGGGCTCGAGGGGCGGGACGACCACCTCGGCGCCGCCGATCGGCGTCTGGGCGGTGACGACCAGGTGCACCGGCGTACGCTCGACCCACTCCGCGCCCCGCGCTCGGACCGCCGCCGCGCAGCCCTCTGCGCCGTCCAGGAACAGCCGGCGCGCGGAGGTGAGCGCCACCCGAACGTCGCTGGCGGTGGCGGAGGGGAGCCCGAGCGCGCGGGCGACGGCGAACAGCAGGTCGTCGTCGGTGCGGGCGCCGCCGAGGTCGACCCACCCGGAGGGCAGGTCGTCGAGCCCCTCGGCCAACCCCTTCGCGAGCCGGGTCTTCCCCACGCCCGCCGGCCCGACCAGCGTGAGCCACCGCTCGCGGCGGGCCCGCTTCGCCACCGACCGCCACAGGCTCGCTCGACCGACCAGCCCCGCGGGCGCCGGCGCGACGTTCGGGGTGGGGAGGTCGAGGCGGAACCCGCGGCTGCGCACGGTGTGGAGGTGCTCCGGCCGGAGGGGGTCCCCCTCGATCTTCATCCGCAGGCGGCGCACGGCGATGCTCGCCGCGTGGCTGCGGACCCGCGGCGACAGGCCGAACACCTCGCGGTCGACCTCGCCGCGCCCGACCAGCCGACCGGCGCGGGCCGCGAGGTACTGCAGCAGCGCCGCCTCGTTCGGCGTGAGCGGCAGGTCCTGCCCGTCGCGCGTGATCACGCTCCGGTCGAAGTCGACGACGCAGGCTCGGAGGTGCAGCAGCGCCATCCCACGCCCTTAACGCTCGACCCACGGCCGGTCGGGCTGCGGAGGCCGGTGTCGATCAGTTGTCGATCGTTCCGACCGCCAGCCCGCCGCGCCGGCGTACGTCGGACGAGGCGGACCCGACGGGACCGCGGGGAGGGTGATGTGGAGATGCTGGTGTTGAACAAGGGGACCGACGACCACGAGGAGGCGTGGCAGCCGTTCGAGCCGCGCACCGTCAGCTGGGGCAGCGACGCCTGGCACCCGGACGGCTGCGACGTCGACGTGCTCGTGATGGACGACGTGGAGGAGGACGACGTGCGCGCCGTCGTCGAGCGCCCGGCGTGGAAGGGCCTGAAGGGCGCGCGGATCAAGGCGCACGGGCTCTCCGACGACGTGATGGCGGCGCTCGCGGCCCGCGGCGCGTTCCGGCACCTCCTGCACCTCGACCTGGGCTCGTGCTACGCGGTCGGCGATCGGACGATGGCCGCCCTCGCGCGCGAGGCGCCGGCGCTCGAGTCGCTGCGGGTCGACTGGACGGCGGTGACCGACGCCGGCCTCGGGGCGATCCTGGCCGAAGGTGGGCCGCCGCTCCGACGCGTGCGCGGCGTCCACCTGAAGTACGTGACCGAGCAGGGGCTGCTCGCGGCGTACGCGGCGCCGGTCCCGAACCAGTGGCTCAGCGCTCCGGCCGAGCCGGAGCCCCCGCCGCCGTCCTCCGTGCTGCGCGATCGGGTCACGCAGGCCCGCACCTCGGTCGAGTCGATCGACCGGCTCGACGACGACTCGCTGTCCTGGGGCGACTTCCCGCCCGAGCAGGTGTTCGACAACGAAGACTACGACCGCGGCTGGCCGAGCGGCGCCGCCGAGATCGCCGCCCTCCCGAACGAGTTCGCGGTGTTCCGGTACCAGAACCAGGATCCGAACGAGTCGGCGCTCCGCCGGCTGCTGGGTTCCCCCCTGATGCGCGCGGTGCGGTACCTCGACCTGCGCCGGAACCACCGGATGGCGGACGCGGATCTCGCAGCGGCGCTGCGGGCGAGCGAGCTCGGTCAGGTCGAGCTCCTGAGTCTGGACGCCTGTTACGACGTCGGCGCGCAGACGATCGCGGCGGTGGTGGAGCGGCTGCCGAACCTCCGCGCGCTCGACGTGGGTCAGAGCGCGGTGGGAGACGCCGAGCTCGAGAAGCTCGCGGCGCTGCCCTCCCTGCGCCGGGTGCAGGGGATGTTCATGGAGCCTGCGCTCACCCAGGCCGGGGTCGCGGCGTTCCGCGCCACCCGGCCCGACGTGGACCTGCGGTTCACCTGGTCGCGATGACAGGGAGGTGGAGGGCGCGGTCGGACGCGATAGGCTCCGCGGGTGGACTGGTCAGCCCTCTCCCACGCCTACGGCTCCGCCGAGGACCTCCCCTCCACCCTCACCCGCGCCCGCAGCTCCGACGCGGCAGTCCGCGCCGAGGCGTGGGCGTGGCTGCGCGCCACCTGCTGCCACCAGCGCACCCGGTACCCGGCGTCGGTCGCACTGGTCGAGCCCCTCGCAGCCCACGTCGACGACCCGCGCGCCCCGGACCGACCCGCGGCCCTCGCGCTGCTCGCCGACCTCGCGGTCGGAGACGCCGATCGAGCGCTGCTCGGTGACCGCGACCCGTGGGCGGACGACCCGCTGGTCGGCGCCCTGCGCGCCGCGATCCTCGCGGTCCGACTGCCACACGACGACCCGGACCCGGCGGTGCGCGCACACGCGGCCCGCGTCGCCCACGCGATCGGCGCCCCGGCCCCGGCGGCCGACGACCCGGATCCTGGCGTCCGCGCGGCGCGGGTGCTCGCGGGCGACCGCGACCCGCGCCACCTCGTCGACCCCGACCCCACCCCGCGGGCAGCTGCTGCAGCCGCGCTCGGCGACCTGCCCGCAGCGGCCGCGATCGCGGCGGCGCTGCCCGCGCCAGGCCCGCTGCCGTGGCTCAGGGGCGACGTGGTCCGGTTGGTGGTGCCCACGCTCGCGGCCCACGGGTTCGCCGCGCGCGACGCGCTGCTCCACCTGGTCGCGCACGCCGACGAGCGGCCCGCGCTCGACGCGATCCTCCCGGCGCTGCGGGCGGCGGTGGACCGCCTCCCACCGTCCGGCGGGTGGGACACCCACACCACCCCGCCGGCGCTGGTCGCCGTCGCCCGGTGGATCGCGGTCGACCGGCCGTGGCTCGGTACCCCCGAGGTGTGGAGCGCGCTGCCCCGGCTGGGCCTGCCGGGGGACCCCCGCGCGCTCCGCCAGCTGCTCGGCCTCCCTTCTCCCCCGTCGCTGCGCGATCGCCGCCACGAAGCGTCACCCTGCGCGACCTCGGGC
>JBEBJC010000861.1:0-3945 GCA_040080105.1 Myxococcota bacterium | reverse complement strand
GCCACGCCGGGATGGGGGGGTCCCTCGGGTGGGCCGATCCGAGTCACGAGATCGCCGTCGGGTACGTCATGAACCGCATGGACTGGCGGATCCGCAGCCCGCGGGCCCTCGCCCTGTGCCACGCCATCGCTGAGGTGGTCTCGTAGGGGGGCCTCCGCGGTGCTATGTGTCGCGGTCTGCAGCGAGGTCGACGATGTTTCGGGTCACGGTCCGCGATCGGGTGATGATCGCCCACTCGTTCCGGGGGGCGGTGTTCGGTCCCGCCCAACAGCTCCACGGCGCGACCTACGTGGTCGAAGCCGAGTTCGGCGCGCGTGAGCTCGATCCGGACGGCCTGGTCGTGGACATCGGGCTGGCGCACCAGGCGCTGTCGGCGGTGCTCGCCGATCTCGCGTACAAGAACCTCGACACGCTGCCCGAGCTCGCCGGGATCAACACCACCACCGAGTGGCTCGCGGGGCTGCTGTGGCGGCGCCTGGTCGAGCGGATCGGTCGCGGCGAGCTCGGCCGCGGGCCGGTCGACGCGCTCAGGGTCACGCTCCGCGAGTCGGACGTGGCGTGGGCCAGCTTCGATGCGCCGGTTCGCTGAACACAGGGCCGTGCGCGTCGTCGGGTCGCTCGCGGCCACCGCCGCGCTGCTGTCGTGGGTCGGGTGGAAGCTCGATCTGTCCGCGGTGTGGCGGTCGCTCGCCGACGTGCGTCCGGGCTGGGTGATCGCCGCGGCGGCCCTCGGCCCGTTGCAGGTCGGGCTGTCGGCCGAGCGGTGGCGCGACCTGTCGGGCGCGCTCGGCCGGCCGCTCCCGCGCGGGTGGGCGTGGCGCCAGGTCGCGTTGTCGGTGGTGCTGAACCAGCTGCTCCCCGGCGGGCTCGCCGGTGACGCGGTGCGGGCGTGGCGGGCCTCGGGCGTGGGCGCCGAGCCGGCGGGGCTCGGCGCGTCGGCGCGGGCGGTGGTCGCCGATCGGCTGGTCGGGTTGATGGTCCACCTGGCCGCGGTCGGGGTGGGCCTCGCGCTGTGGAGCGCCGCGTCGCCCGGTACGATCCCCGCCGGGGCGGTCGCGGTCAGCGGGGCCACGGCGCTCGTGCTCGCCGGCCTGGTGGTGGCGGGACCGCTGGCTCCCGATCTGCGGGTGGCCCTGGCTCCGGCCGGCGCGGGGCCGCGGATCGTCGGGGCGTCGGTGGTGCTGACCGCGTCGTTCGTCGTGGGGTTCGGCTGGTGTGGGCTGGCGCTCGGGGCTCCGCTCGGGCCGACCGCGCTGGCGGCGGTCCCGCTGGTGATGCTCGCGATGGCGCTGCCGATCGGGTTCGGCGGGTTCGGGATCCGCGAAGCCACCGCGGTGGTGGTGTTGCCGCGGTGTGGGGTGGGAGCCGAGGCCGCGGTCGCGATCGCGGCGTTGTACGGGGTTTCGGCGGCGCTCGGGTCGCTCCCGGGCGCCCTCGTCCCGGTGTGGGAGAGCCAATGGCCGACGCCCCGCTGAGCCCGGGCAGGCTCGGACCGGTCGACCTGGTGCGGTGGTGGGTCGCGCTCGCGGGCTTGCTGCTGGCGCCGCGGATCGGCCCGATGATCCACCCGGGTCGGGTCACGGTGTTGCCCGACGCGTGTGTGTTGCTGGTGGTCGGGTGGGCGCTCGGGCAGGTGGGCGCCCCGCCCCGGAGCCGGTGGCCCAGCTGGCGCGCGTGGCTCCTCGCGGTCCCGTGGGCTGCGGCCGGGGTGTTCGAGGCGTTCCGGGCCGCGTTGCGGTACGCGACCAACGAAGAGCTGCCGGTGTACGACGGCGTGCTGCTGTCGAAGCACCTGTACGTGTTGGCCCGCGACCTGTACGGCGGGTGGGCGCCGGCGGCGGTGGTCGCGCTGGCCCTGTCCCCGTTCGCGATCACCGCGGTCGGGGCCGTGTTGTTCGGGGAGCTCGAGCGGGTCGGTCGCCGGGCCGGGCCGGTCGGCGGGGCGGTGATGGCGGCGGCGCCGGCGCTCCTCGCGCTCGGCTCGGCGTGGATGCCCAAGGCGTGGTGGACCGCCGAGGTCGCCGCGGTGAGCGTCCAGCGGTCGTTCGAGCTGTTCGACACGGTGCGGCGCGAGCTCGCGACCCGCTCGCACGCCGAGCTGGAGGGGATCACGCTGGAGCGCCGCCCCGACGTGGTGTTCTACATCGTCGAGAGCTACGGCCGGGTGGTCGAACAGGACCCGGACTACGCGGCGAAGTGGGCCCCCGAGGTCGACGCGTCCGAGGCGCGCCTGCGGGAGCGCGGCTGGTCGTTCGCGTCCACCTGGATGGTCGCCCCCGTGCACGGGGGGCGGTCGTGGATCGCCGACACGAGCTTGCTGTTGGGCGTGCGGGTGCAGCACCAGTCGGACTACGAACACGTGCTGTCGCTGGTCGACCGGCGGCCGAGCCTGGTCACGTTCTTCGAGCGCCAGGGGTACACCTCGGTGCTGGTCAAGCCCACCGACCGCGAGAGGCCCGGCGTGGCGTTGGAGAACCCGTTCGGGTTCGATCGGACCGTGTTCGCCGTCGATCTCGACTACGAGGGCCCGATCGTGGGATGGGGTCAGATCCCCGACCAGTACACCATCGAGTACGTGCAGGAGAACTTGCTCGACGCGATCGACGCCCCGCGGTTCGCGTTCTTCCACCTCGCCACCGCCCACCTGCCGTGGACGCCGGCTCCGCCGCTGGTCCAGCATTGGTCGGAGTGGGCGACGATGACCGGGGCCGATCGGCCGGTGTTCGAGACCCGCAGCCTGAAGAGCGAGATCGCGATGCGGATGTCGCGGTTCAAGCGGAAGCTCGACGTGGACTCGAACAAGAAGGTCCGGTCGGGCGACGATTACCTGGCCGACGTGCAGTACGACCTCGCGGCGATCGAGCAGCGCCTGTCGAGCCCGTACGCGCGGCCGACGGTGGTGATCGTGATGGGAGACCACCAGCCGCCGGTGGTGGCGAAGGACCTGAACGACGACGTCCCGCTGCACGTGCTCGCGAACGATCCGCGACTCCTCGAGCCGCTGATCGCGGCCGGGTTCACCCCGACGTACCGACCGCGGGGGGCCACCTCGACCCTCGAGCACCGCGACCTGTACCCTCTGCTCGCCCACACGCTCGACGAGGCGGCTCCTTGACGTTGTACTGGTTGTCGCCCGGAGATCCGGACCAACGCACCGGCGGGTACCTGTGGAACGCGCGGATCGCGCGCGCGCTCGGCCTGCGCGGGGTGGAGGTCCGGTTCGTCCCGCTGGTGGGCGACTGGCCGCGACCTGCTCCGGCGGCGTGGGGCGCGCTCGACGCGATCCCGTCCGGGGCGCGGGTGGTGGCCGACGGGCTGTGTTGGCCCGGGCTGGGCGAGGCGGGGCGACGGCTGGTCGGGCGGTGCCGGGTCACCGTGGTCGTCCACTCGCAGCTCGGCCGGGAAGGCGCGATGATCGACCGCGAGCTCGACGCGCTCGAGCGGGCCTCGTGGTCCGGCTGCGCCGGCCTGGTGGCCACGAGTGGCCTCACCGCCGCTGCGCTCGGGCGGTCGGACGTGGCGGTGGTGATCCCTGGGACCGCTCCGGCGCAGGTGGTGCCCCTGCGGGTGCGCGCGCCGGTGCACCTGCTGACCGTGGGGACGCTGACCCGGCGCAAGGGCCACGATCGTCTGCTCGACGCGCTCGCGACCGTGCCCGAGCCGTGGGTGCTGCGGTGCGCCGGCGAGCTGCGGGATCCGGAGTGGGCCGAGCGGGTCGCGGCGCAGGCGCGCGGGTTCGGCGACCGGGTCACGTTCACCGGCGCCCTGGACGACGCCGCGCTCGACGCTGCGTACGCCGACGCCGACCTGGTGGTGCAGGCCGCGTCGTTCGAGGCGTTCGGGATGGCGATCGCCGAGGCGGTCGCGCGCGGGCTGCCGGTGCTGACCCCACCGGCCGGGGTCGTCGATCACCTGCCGCCCGGAGCGGTGGCGATCACCACCCCG
>JBEBJC010000054.1:0-17272 GCA_040080105.1 Myxococcota bacterium | reverse complement strand
CCACCACCTCGGGCGCGCCCGCAGCGTCGGCCAGCGGTTCGAGGTCGCGCGCGCACGCGTCGAGGTCGTGTGGAGCGGGCTGCGGCGGGGAGGTCCCGTGGCAACGCAGATCGGGCAGCGCGATCCGCCACTCCGGCGCCGCGTCCACCACCCGCCGGGCGAAGGTCCGCCAGTTGCGGCCACGTCCGAGGATCCCGTGGATGAACCAACCCACCCGAGGGGCCGCCGGATCCCCCACCCACTCCACGGAGAGAGGGCTCATGGGCGGCGAGCGGCCTGGGCGATCATCCACCGCAGGGTCTTTGTGTCGAACGGCTTGTGCAGGACGGGGTTGCTCACCGTGGCCAGGAACTCGCGCACCTCGGCCGCGAACGCGCCCGCCGTCATGAAGATCACCCGCTCGAGCAGCTCGGGCCGGTGCAGCGACACCCACCGGTGCACGTCCATCCCGGAGACGTTGGTCATCACCAGATCACACAGCACCACGTCGAACGCGGGGTCGTCGCGCAGCAGGGCGATCGCGCGCTCCCCGCCGTCGGCGACCACCACGTCGTAGTGGCGGAGCGCGCGGTGGATCGAGGCGAGGATGTACGGCTCGTCGTCGACCACCAGGACCCGCCGCGGGCCGCGCTCCTCGTCCCAGGTGTCGTCTTGGGAGTCGGTGCGGTGGTCCTGCTCCCACCCCATCACCTTGAGCTCGCGGATCAAGTCACCGAGCCGGTCGATGCCGGCCGTGGCCTCGACCGCCAGCTGCAACATCCGCCGGCGCTCCTCGGTCAGGTGACCCGCTTCGAGCTCCTCGGACAGGAGGTTCAAGTTGGTCAGGACGTACGAGAGCGCGTTGTTCATCCGGTGAGCCAGCCGGCCCGCACCCGCCCCTTCGTCCGTGAGGCGGCTCGGCGGGCTGTTCGGTTTGGACTCGTCGGCCATCGCGACACCACCCGGGCACGGCGCCCTGCCGTACGTTAACCATGCCCGCGCCGGTCGGCTTGCTTGCGTGAGGGTCCCGATGAACGAACGGGTCGAGGCCTCCCCGATGAAGAACCTGACGGGGGGCGGTGGCTGTGGCTGCGGCTGCCTCGGGTTGCTGATCGCGCTCGGCGGCGGACTGGCGCTGGCGCTGGTCCCGCTCGGGTTCTACGCGGAGGCGAGCAGCGCGCCCCTGGTGTGGGGGATCGGGGGCGTGGTCAGCGGGATCGTGCTGTTCCTATTCGGCACGTCGGTGTACGTCGGCTCGCTGTTCTTGGAATGACCGCGCGCCCGCTCGCCGAGGCTAGCGTAATCGCCGAGCGGATCACCACCTGGTTCGCCAGCCACGCCCGAATATTGCCGTGGCGGTCGGCTCCGACCCCGTATGCCGTGTTGTTGTCCGAGCTGATGGCGCAGCAGACCCGGATCGACACCGTCGTCCCGTACTTCGATCGGTTCGTCGCGCGCTGGCCGACGATCGAGGCGCTGGCCGCGGCGGACGAGCAGGAGGTGCTCGGGGAGTGGGCCGGGCTCGGCTACTACTCCCGCGCGCGGAACCTGCTCGCGTGTGCGCGCGCGGTGGTGGCGCGCGGCGGGATGCCGTCGGAGCCGTCGGAGTTGGTCCGGCTGCCGGGGGTCGGCCCGTACACCGCGGGGGCGGTGGCGTCGATCGCGTTCGGGGTGCGGGCCCCGCTCGTCGACGGCAACGTGGAGCGCGTCCTGTCGCGGATCGACGCCCGTGCGGAGGACCCGCGCAAGGAGGGTCGCGCGGCGTTGTGGGCCCGGGCGGGCGCGCTGGTCGACGCGCTCCCGGAGGGCGGTTCGCCGGGCGCGCTGAACCAGGGCCTGATGGAGCTCGGCGCCACCGTGTGCTCCCCGCGCGCTCCGAAGTGTGGCGCGGGCCCGGTCGAGGACCGGTGCAGAGCCCGCCCGGGGGATCCGGAGTCGCTGCCGGTCCGGCCCGCGCGGTCGCCGCCGCGCGCGACGAGCGGGGTGGCGGTGGTGATCCGGTCCGGTGATCGGGTGCTGCTCGGTCGCCGCCCGAAGGGGCTGCTCGGCGGCCTGTGGGAGCCGCCGTGGGTCGAAGGGGCGTCGCTGGAGGCGTTGGAGGGGAGGTGCGGGCGCGCGCTCGAACGCTGGGTCTCCCATGGGGAGGTGGTGCACGTGTTCACCCACCGCCGATTGACGCTGGCGGTGTACGGCGCCGAACCAGGAGACAGCTTGGCGGCGGACGGGTTCTACACCGAGCTGCGGTGGGCTCCGACCGATGGAGCGCCGCCCGCCGAGCTCGGCGGGGTGGCGTTGTCCGCCCTGGCGCGGCGGGTGCTCGCCGCGCGTCCGCTCGCCCAGGTGGGGCTGCCGCTCGCCGCCGAGCGCTGAGCCCGATCGGGATACACCGGACACCATGCCCACGGCTGCAGTGCTGATCATCGGCGACGAGATCCTCACCGGGAAGTTCCCCGACGCGAACGGGCCGTTCCTGATCGGTCGCCTGCGCACCCTCGGGACCGACCTGCGCCGGTTGGTGGTGGTGAGCGACGACCCCGACGCGATCTCCGACGAGGTGGCGCGGTGCTCGGCCGCGTTCGACCACGTGATCACCACGGGCGGCGTGGGGCCGACCCACGACGATCGGACGATGGATGGGGTGGCGCGCGCGTTCTCTCTCCCGCTCGAGCTTCGGCCCGAGCTGGTCGCGCTGCTCGATCGGTACGGCTTGGCGCAGACCGAGACCAACCTCCAAATGGCGACCGTGCCGGCCGGCGCGGACCTGGTGCTCGGCCCCGGCTCGACGTTCCCGATCGTCCGGGTGCGCAACGTATGGGTGTTCCCGGGTGTCCCGAAGCTGATGCAGGTCAAGTTCGAGTCGATCGCGCGCCACTTCGCCGCCGAGCAGGTGAGCTGCGTCCGCCTGTACACCGACCAACCGGAGACCGACATCGCGAGCCTGTTGGCGAGCGTGGCAAGGGCCCACCCGACGGTGACGATCGGCTCGTATCCTAGGTTCGGGGAGGGGAACTACCGGGTGATCGTCACGCTCGAGGCGCGGGACCCCCCGGCGCTCGACCAAGCCACCGCCGCCCTGACCGCGGGGATGTCGCTGGTGGTGCCTTCGGCGGTGGTCTGACCGAAAGTCGTCGGGCCCGCGGCCGAACGGAGGAGCGGAGGGCGGATGGCGTCCGTACCGCACCTGATCGAGTTGATGCGCGCCGCCCGGTACCCGGAGGCCCTGCGGACCTGGGAGTCGTTCGGGAAGATGCGCAACCGCCACCCGACCCTGCTCGAGGTGGGCGCGGCGTTGCACGAGCAGCTCGATCGACCGGCGGAGGCCGCCCGGCTGTGGCGGACCCTGGCAGAACAGCTGCCGAACGACCCCCGACCGGTGGGGGCGCTCGCGGCCGCGTTGGACAAGGCCGGGCGCGCGGACCAGGCCACCGACGCGTTGGTCCGGTTCAGCGCCGCCCACCGCGGGGTGGACCCCACGCTCGACCGGGTGGCGGCGGCGCGGTCGACTCAGCGGGCCGTCGCGCTCGAGGCGGCGCGGGACCTGGCGGGCGCCCGGTCGGCGGCGCTGGCGGCGCTGGAGTGTGATCCGTCCGCCGCCCGCGCGGAGCGGGTGCTCGTGCGGCTCGATCACCAGGAGGGGGCGCTGCAGGACGCGAAGACCCGCGCGCTCGCCCTCGCCCCGCGCCTGCCGCCGGCCGAGCGGGCAGGGTTGCTGCTCGAGCTGGCGGTGATCGCGCAGCGGCTCGGGGAGGTCGAGCTCGCGTGGACGAGCGCGGCGGACGGTAACGCGCTGGCCCTCGCTGCGGCGCCAGGGATCGACCTCGGCGCCTACCCGGCCCTGGTGCAGCGGGTCCGCGCGTGGCGCGGCGCGCCGCTCGAGCCGGTCGAGGGCCCCGGCCCGGTGTGGATGGTGGGGTTCCCGCGGTCGGGGACCACGCTCACCCAGCAGATCCTGGAGGCCCACCCGCGGGTGTGCACGTTGGACGAGCTCGATCCGGCGATGACCGTGCTGCGGAACCACCTGCGCGGGAAGCCCGCCAGTTACCCCGCGTGCCTCGACGCGCTGCAGTCCGCCGACTGGGCCGCGATGCGCGAAGCCTACGGGCGCGAGATCGCCGCGCTCGGGCTGCCGGAGCACGACGTGTTGGTCGACAAGCTCCCGCTGAACTTGGTGCGGCTCGACTTCCTGACGCGGCTGTTCCCGGGGTCGAAGGTGTTGATGAGCCTGCGCGATCCTCGGGACTGCGTATTGTCGAACCTGTTCCAGGACTACGCCCTGAACGGCGCGATGGCGCAGTTCACCTCGCTCGACGCCACCGTCGCCCTGTACGCGAGCGTGATGGGCCTGTGGACCGAGCGGCGGACTTCGCTGCCGGTCCCGTGGCTCGAGCTCCGGTACGAGGATCTGACTGCCGATCCCGAAGGACGCGCGCGCGAGTTGTTGCGGTTCCTCGGGGTGGAGTGGGACGCTGCGGTGCTCGCCCACCACGAGCAGGCTCGCACTCGGGTGATCACCACCCCGAGCCGGTACGAGGTGTCGCGGCCGGTCCACCGGCGGGCCGTCGGGCGGTGGAGGGCGTTCCGGCACCACCTCGAGCCGGTCCTGCCCGCGCTGGCGCCGTTCGCGGAGGCATTCGGCTACGAACCCGACTGACGCGTGGTACGTCTCATGTTGTCGTGGGCGCGCCGGGTCGGCGCGCCGCCGCATAGAATCGGATCGTCCGGCGGGCTCCCGTCCCGCCGATTCGGGGCCAGGTGGCACGCTCGTATGTCCTCGTCGCCCGCGCTTCCTTCCACGGTGAGATCGTGGAGGAGCGATTCGTCCGTACGGGCCGCCCGCTCGAGATCGGCAACGACCCGATCCTGCCGATCCCGGTACCCGAGGGCGCGCCGTACGTCGCCCGGGTGCTGTGGACCACCCGGTCGGCGTGTGCGGTCAAGGACGCCGAAGGCGGGGTGCACGAGCTGGGGCCGGGCCGCCCGCTCACGCTGACCCACGGCCCGGTTCAACTCACGTTGTACCTGGTCGAGCAGGTGTGGCTGCCGCGCCTGGGGAAGTTCTCGATCGCCGGATCCCTCGCGTGGTTCGCGGTGGTCTTGATGTTCACCACCCTGGTGGTGCAGTCGGCGTGGATCGTCGAGCAGCGGTGCCAGATCGCGTTCAGCCTGATCTCGGGCGCGCCCGACGTGGGCGAGCCGCTGCTGTGGGCGATCGCCCCCGCGGTCGGGCTCGGGGTGGCGCTGGTGGCGCTGCTGCTCGCGGACCAGCCTCGCCGTGCGCTGGGCGCGTTCGCCCTGCCGGTGGCGGCGCTCGCGCTTCCGGTCGCGTACCACTTCGGCGGCTTCACCTGGAAGAGCGGCGACCAGTTCATCGCCGACGAGCTGGCCCAGTGCCTGCCGCCGCCGGGCGGCGAGGGGGGCGGGGAAGCGTTGTCCGCCGAGTACCTCGCCCGGCTGCTGCGCAACGACCTCGAGGGCGAAGATCGGGGCGTGATCGAGAACGACATCGAGCGGCCCGACGCCGAGCGCCAGCAGGACAAGCAGGTGTTCATGCCTGCGGGGAGCGCGGGGCCCGCCACCAAGATGGGCGGGGCCGAGCAGGTCGCCCCGACTCCGATCCGGACCCTGGTGGAAGACGCGCTGGCCGCGCCCCCGATCGATCGCCAGAGCACCGACCCGCTCCCCAGTGACGCTGGCCGCCCGATCCGGGCCGAGGATCAGCCCGACCCGCAGGACGGGGTGGCCGACGGGATGGAGGTCGACCCGACCGAAGACCCCGGGGACGCGCAGGACGCGCCGGCAGAGGAGCACGAAGGGTGGGGCTTCCCCGAGTGGTACGACGAGCGCGACAAGGCGATGGACGATCTCGAGATCACGATGATGTTGCGCCACGCGCAGCACCGTCTCCGGATCGACCCAGACGACGCCGCAGCCCTGTCGATCCTGTCGTACTACCAGTACCTCGCCCAGGACTACGCCGCGGCGAAGAAGACGTACGACCGGTACATCGAGCTGTTCCCCGACGACGCCGCCGGGTACAACAACAAGGCGCTCGTGTACAAGCGGGAGGGCGAGTACCAGAAGGAAGAGGCGCTGTATCGGGTGGCGCTGTCGCTCGAGCCGAACGACGAGACCGCGCTGAACAACCTCGGGGTCAACCTCGCCCACCAGCAGCGGTTCGACGAGGCGCTGGCGGTGATGAAGGACCTGGAGGTCATCGATCCGGCCGACGCGTACGCGGACCTCCACCGATCGAAGATCTACGCGGAGATGCGCGACGACGAGCGGGCGCTCGCGTTCCTGGAGAAGGCCCTGGAAGGGATGAATCGGCTCGACACCCTGCACCACATCGAGTTCCGCCAGGACATCCGCATCGACCCGAGCTTCGAGCGTCTACGCGAGACCTACAGGTTCCGCGCGATCTTGAACAAGTACTACGGCAACGACTCGCCGCTCGAGGAGTGAATGGGCACCACCGCCGCACAGGCGCCGCCGCGGCGCGCGGTGTACGCAGGGTCGTTCGACCCGGTCACCACCGGCCACCTGGACTTGATCGGCCGCGGAGCTCGGCTGTTCGACGAGCTGGTGGTCGCGGTGGGGAACAACCCGGCGAAGCGGTACCTGTTCGAGCTCGATCAGCGCGTCGAGTTGATGCGAGCTGCGATCACCGCCGACAACGTGCGGGTGGCGCCGTTCTCCGGGCTGCTGGTGAACGCCGCCCGCGGGTTCGAGGCCACGGTCCTGCTGCGCGGGTTGCGCGCGATGTCGGACTTCGACCTCGAGTTCCGGAACGGTCTGGCGAACCGCGACCTGTCCGGCCTCGAGACGCTGTTCTTGTTGTCCGACCCGGGCCAGGTGTTCGTGAGCTCGTCGCTCGTGCGTGAGATCGCGTCCAACGGCGGCGACGTGTCCCGGTACGTGCCGCCGAACGTGCTCGAGGCGCTGCGGAGTCGCGGATGGGGGTCGTCGGAGCCCCCGCCGGGGCGTTAGCCGCTGGCGGGAGGTTCGATTGGAGTTCTCGACCGCGACGATCGTGGGTCAGCTGCGCCGCACCCTCGAAGGGATGGACGGCTGGATCGACAAGGTCCACGCACACGCGACCGCGAAGCGGTACGACGCCGACCTGTTGCTGCAGGTGCGCCTCGCGCCCGACATGTTCCCGCTGGTGCGCCAGTACGGCTCGGCGTGTGACTCCGCGAAGTTGTGCGCGGCCCGCCTGTCGGGTCGCCCCGTGCCGTCCCACGCCGACGATCAGAAGACCTGGGCCGACGTCCGGCACCGTGTGCGCGACGTGGTCACGATCCTCGGCGGGTTCGGCGACGCGGACTTCGCGAACGCCGCAGCCACCAAGGTGGTGTTCCCGTGGAACCCCGGCAAGGGCATTCAGGGTCGCGAGTACCTGCTGCAGTACGTGATCCCGAACTTCCACTTCCACGCGTCGATGGCGTACGCGATCCTGCGCCACAACGGGGTCGAGCTCGGTAAGGCGGACTTCCTCGGCCCCCTGCCGTTCCACGACGTCTGACGCCGGGATGGCGTATCCTCGGCCGTGGGTCCTTTCAGCGGAGACAGGTCCGCGAGCGGCCGGGAGGCGCGGGTGGTGCTGGTGGTGGGTGGGTTCGCTGCGTGGGCCGGCGACGCCGAGCTCGAGGTCGAGCGGGGCCGGGTCGCGTTCGAGCTGGAGCAGTACCGAGTCGCTCGGGACCGCGCGCTGGAGGCGCTGTCGGCCGACCCGTCCCTCGGGTCCGCCCAGCAGCTGTACCTGGACGCCACCACCGCCGGCGGGTACGGCTCGCGCGGCCTGTTCGAGCTCGTAGGGTTCGAGCCGGGGGTGCCGCCGTCCGCCGGTGCGGTGTTGGCCTTGGACCGGGCGGTGGAGGCGGGCCGATGGACCGCGGTCCGCGACGCCACCGCGGCGCTGATGGCGGAGTGGCCCCAAGCCCCCGACTTGCTGCGGCCGCTGTGGGACAGCAGCGATCGGCGCGTGGTTCGGCTGCGCCAGCGGTTCGTCCGGGTGGCGGCGGCCCCTGCGACCCTGGCCGCAGCCCCGATCGAGTCGCTGTATCGGTTGCGGCGGCTGGTGGTGGAGACGGGCGGGGGCGAAGCGCGCGCGGTGATCGAGCAGCAGCTGACCGATCGGGGGGAGAGCGCGCCGCCGGGTCGGCCGCCGCTCGACCGGCTGGCTCGGATCGATCTCGCGCTCCAACTGTCGAAGGAGCCGGTCCCGGTCGTGCCGTCCGGGTACCCGTCCGAATCGTACGAGGTCGCGACGCACCTCGAGCAGCCACTCGCCACTGCCCGTCGGTACCGGCACGTGGCGTTGGCGTGGCAGCAGGTCCAGCAGGTGTCGGACCGGTCGGGCGCGTGGACGAACGAGGCGGCCGCGTGGCTCGCGGAGGGCTCTCTCGACAAGGCCGCGGTGGTGGCTGACGAGGCGGTGCTCCAAGCGTGCCGCTCGAGGCACGAGGACCTCGGCGCGCTCAACCGCGAGCGCCAGCGCCAGGAGCTCGCTGCGGCCTACCTGGTGCGCGCCAAGGTGTCCGAGCGGAAGGGTGAACCCACTCGGGCGTGGAGTGAGTACGCCACCGCGGTGGTGCTCGCCGGCGGTTCGGTCGACGATCCGCTGGGCGAGCGGCTGGAGGAGGCTTCGCGGGCCGCTGCCCAGGGGTTGCTCGCCACCTACGGCGACGCCGCCCCGGCCGAGCGCGCGCTGGCGGAGGCCCGCAAGGCCACCGACCCGGCGGTCGTGGCGACGATCACGGCCGACGCCAGGTTCCTCGCGACCTGGGGGCAGCGCCGGGTGCTCGCGGACGCGGTGGACGTGTACGCCGAGCTGCTGGGCACGAGCTTCCGGATCCTGGCCGAGGCCGAGCGCGATGTCGGTCGGATCGAGCAGGCCCGCGCTGCGATCGTCACCGCGACCGTGCTCACCGGCGAGGCTCACCCTCGGTGGTGGGCGCTGCGGGGAGAGCTGCAGGACCGGAGCGGCGAGACCGACGCCGCGTTCGCTTCGTGGTCCGTGGCCCGCGGGCTCGGCGTGCGGGGGCTCGACGTCGATCTCGGCCGGGTGTACCTCGGCCCCTCCGGCTGGACGGTCGCCGCCGACAACTTGGGCGGGGCGCCACCCGTGAACGAAGCGCCGCCCGAGCGCAGTTCCCCGCCCCCCGTCCAGGTCGCCGCAGCGCGGTTCTCGCCCGATCGGCCGTCGTCCGCCCCGCGCATCGGCCGGCCATTCCCGGCGTTCGCGGTCGATACTGGCTATGGGCCGCTCACCGAGCGTTCGTTCGCGGGGCGCGTCGCGATCGTGGTGTTCTGGGAGGCCAGCTGCCGCGAGTGCTTGCAGATGTTGCCTGCGTTCGGTGGGTTGGCACGCCGCTTGCGTCAGGAGGGTCGGGACGTGCTGTTGGTGGGCATCGGCCTCGACGAGGACAGGGAGTCGTTCGACCGGGTCGCGGTTCGCGGAGCCGATTGGGCGCAGCTCGCGTGGGCGCCAGGGCTCCGGGGGTCGTTCGCGGTCGAGAACGTTCCCACCGCGTGGGTCGTGGACACCGACGGCATTGCCCGGTACTACGTCGATCATTGGCTGTCGGTCGAGGAGCTCGAAGGGTACGTGCGCGACCTCGAGTGACCCGGCGGCTCCCATCCGGCCGAATTCCATCCAGGATAGAAAATCATGTGCGGAATCGTTGCATACATCGGACCCAACCCCGCGCTCCCGCGGCTGATCGAGGGGTTGCGTCGTCTCGAGTACCGCGGGTACGACTCGGCGGGCGTGGCGGTGCTCGACGGCGACTCGCTGTGGATCCGCAAGGACATCGGGCGAGTCGCGACGCTGGCCGACCAGGTCGGGGAGGGGCCTTCGGCGTCGATCGGGATCGCGCACACCCGGTGGGCGACCCACGGCGGCGTGACCCAGACCAACGCCCACCCCCACACCGACGCGACCGGACGGATCGCGGTGTGCCACAACGGGATCGTCGAGAACACCCACGCCCTGCGCGAGATGTTGACCGCGAAGGGGGTGGTGTTCCGGTCGGAGACCGACACCGAGATCATCCCGCACCTGGTGCGGATGCACTACAAGGATGACCCGGTCCAGGCCGTACGGGACGCGCTGAAGCACATTCGCGGGACCTACGGGATCGCCGTGTTGTTCGCCGATCACCCGGACATGATCGTGGTGGCCCGCAACGGCTCGCCGCTGGTGGTCGGGCTGGGTCAGGGGGAGACGGTGGTGGCGAGTGACCCGCAGGCGGTGGTCGCGCACACCCGCTCGGTGGTGTACCTGCAGGACCGCGAGCTCGCGGTGATCACCCGCGACGGGGCGAGGGTCCACACGCTCGATGGGCGGGCGGTCGCCAACAACGTCGAGACGATCGACGGGGACTACGATCTGGCGACCCGGGAGGGATTCCCGCACTTCATGCTCAAGGAGATCCACGAGCAGCCCCGGAGCATCCGGCGCGCCTTGCGCGGGCGGATCCAAGTGGACGATGGGAACGCGAAGCTCGGCGGGCTGAACATGAGCCCACGCGATCTGGTGGCGGTGGAGCGGGTGGTCGCGCTCGGGTGCG
This sequence comes from Myxococcota bacterium, assembly GCA_040080105.1. Classification (GTDB taxonomy): domain Bacteria; phylum Myxococcota_A; class UBA796; order UBA796; genus JACKER01. The sequence continues at coordinate 6,722 of JBEBJC010000054.1, read as the reverse complement.
GCACCAGCTACCACGCCGGGATGGCCGCCTGTATGGCGATCGAGGCGCTCGCCCGCGTGCCCGCCCGGGCCGAGATCGCGAGCGAGTTCCGGTACCGCCACCCGATCATCCAGCGCGACACGTTGTACTTCGCGGTGTCGCAGTCCGGGGAGACCATCGACACCCTCGGCGCGGTGCAAGAGGTGGAGCTCAAGGGCGGCGAGGTGATGGGGGTGGTCAACGTCGTCGGCTCGACCATCGCGCGGACCTGCGGTCGGGGGGTGTACGTACACTCCGGGCCGGAGATCGCGGTCGCCTCGACCAAGGCGTTCACGAGCCAGGTCGCGGCGATGCACGTGTTCACCCTGATGTTGGCCCGGTGCAGGAACCTGTCGCTCGAGCAAGGGCGCGCCGTCGCGAGGGCGCTCGACGAGATCCCGGGCAAGGTCTCGCAGTACTTGCTCGAGCCGGGGCCGATCGATCAGGCGGTGGAGTGGATCCGCGACGCTCGGTACGTCCTGTTCCTGGGCCGCGGCTACTCGTACCCGGTCGCGCTCGAAGGGGCGCTCAAGCTCAAGGAGATCGCCTACGTCCCGTGTGAGGCGTACCCGGCGGGCGAGATGAAGCACGGCCCGATCGCGATGCTCGACAAGGGCGCGCCGGTGGTGTTCATCGCGCCGCGCGACTCGCAGACCGAGAAGGCGATCTCGAACATGATGGAGGTCAAGGCACGCGGGGCCAGGCTGATCGTGATCCACTCCCGCGGCGACGAAGAGGTGGCCAGGCTCGCGGACCTGGCGATCCCGGTGCCCGAGACGGAAGACTTCGTCTCGCCGCTGATCACGGTGCTGCCGCTGCAGCTGCTCGCGTACCAAGCGGGCCTGGCGATGGGCCGGGACGTGGACAAGCCGCGGAACCTGGCGAAGTCGGTCACCGTCGAATGACGCGGTCCTCGATCGGCGACCGGTGAACGGTCCACGATCAAGGACGGCCGTTGGTTTGTCTTGGTTCTCCCGAAGGGGCCCGGCGGCATCCCTCCTGCAAACGGGGTGGAGGCTCCATGCAGGACCCGCTCGAGCGGACCACGGCGCGTGCGCGCGTCGTCGGCGTCACTCCCCGGATCGCGCGGGACACCCCCGCCGACGGGCAGGTGCTGTGGCTCCGGCGGGAGGGCCCGCAGGTCGTGAGCTTCGCCAGCTCCAGCTACCTCGGGCTCGAGCGCGACCCGCGCCTGGCGCGAGGCGCGATCGAGGCGATCGAGCGCAGCGGGGTGGCGTTCGGGGCGTCGCGGTGCTTCACCCGGAGCGCCGAGTACCAAGAGGCCTGCCTGTGGCTCGGGGCGCTGTTCGGGCGGCCGGTGGTGCTCGCCCAGTCCACCGCCCTCGCGCACGCCTCGGCGCTGCCGGTCCTGCTCGAGGCGAGCGATCGGGTGACGTTCGACCGCCAGGTCCACCCCAGCGTGCAGGGCACGTTGACCGCGCTCGCCCCCCGGCTCGGTCCGGCGCAGGCGCTCGCCCACGGCGACCTCGAAGGGCTCGAGGTCGCGATCCGAAAGGCGCGGGCGGCCGGGATCCGCCGCGTCTGGTACTGCGCCGACGGGGTCGATCGGATGTTCGGCGATCGGCTCGACACCCGCTCGTTGCGCGACCTGATGGCCAGGTACCGGGAGCTGCACGTCTACCTCGACGACGCACACGGGATGAGCTGGGCTGGGACCCACGGCGGCGGGACGTTGATCGACGCGGGCCTGCCCGCGGACCGCACCGTGATCACCACCTCGTTGTCCAAGGGGTTCGGGGCGGCCGGCGGTGTGGTGGTGCTTCCGGACGAGGTGTCGAAGGAGCGGATCGAGGATCTCGGCCCGTCGTCGGTGTTCGGAGCCCAGCTGTCGCCCCCGGTGCTCGGGGCGATCGCCGCGAGCGCCGAGATCCACCTCGGCGGGGAGCTCCCGGCGCTGCAGCGCGAGCTCGCGGAGAAGCTGCAGTGGGTGCGCCGAGAGCTCCTGTCCGACCCGGGTCTGGCCCCGCGGCTGGCGGTGACGGCCGGGGAGCCCACCCCGGTGCACTACGTGGTGCTCGGTGACCCCGACACAGCGACCCACGCCGCCCGATACCTGCTGGAGCAGGGGATCTCGGTGAACCCGGTGACCTACCCGGCGGTGCCCGCGGGCTCGAGCGGGCTGCGGTTCGGCGTCACCCTGGCGCACCGGGACGAGGACCTGCGCCGGTTGTTCGGGATCCTCGCGGAGTACGTCGGGCGGCTGCGGCCGGCGAGGTGTCCGCGGCGCCGCGCGGGGTGAGCGTCGCCTCGCTCACCGGGGCCGAATAAGGGGTCGCGCACTCCGGGGGCGACATGTCCGAGGTTCGGGTCCGTGCGATCGAGCTTCCGCGCGAGGCGGTGCCGTTCGTGAAGTCGTGGTGGCCGATCTACGCCGATGATCCACATTGGGTCCCGCCGCTGATGATGGAGCGGAAGGTGTTCTTCGACCCCGGTCAGAACCCGTACTTCCGCAAGGCGGACATCCGCTGCTTCGTGGCCGAACGCGGGGGCGAGATCGTCGGCACCATCGCGGCCACGGTCGACCACCGGCAACAGGAGATCGAACCTGGCCTCGGGTTCTTCGGGTTCTTCGAGTTCAGGAACGATCCCGAGGTGGCGCGGGCGTTGCTCCAGGCCGCGCTCGGGTTCCTGAGCGAGAAGGGGATGAAGCTCGCGAAGGGGCCGTACAACTTCTCCACCAACCACGAGTTCGGGCTGGTGATCGACGGGTTCGACACCGACCCGTGCATCGCGAACCCGCACAACTCGGCGTACTACCAGGGTATCTACGAGCAGATCGGGTTGCGCAAGGCGATCGATTGGTACGCCTACTGGCTCGACAAGGGGCCGATCCCCACCGGGGTCAACGCGATCTCCGAGCGGTTCATGAAGCGGCACCCCCAGGTCACGCTGCGAAAGCTGGACGCGGCGAAGTTCGACCAGGAAGTGGAGCTGTTCTACGAGATCTACAACGACGCGTGGGAGAACAACTGGGGCCACGTCCACCTCGACCACGACGAGTTCCTGTTCCAGGTCAACGCGATGAAGCCGGTGGTGAACGCCGACCTGTGCTGGTTCGCGTACGTGGGTGAGGAGGTCGCGGGCGTCGCCATCACGTTGCCCGACTTCAACCAGGTCGCGAAGAAGATGAACGGATCGATCTTCCCGTTCGGCTGGTGGCACTACCTCACGGGGCGGGGCCGGATCGACGCGCTGCGGGTGTTCGTGCTCGGGATCAAGCAGAAGTTCCAGCACCTGCCGCTGGGCGCGCCGCTGTACATCAAGACCTGGGAAGAAGGCATGAAGTTGCCGATCCGCGGCGCGGAGTGCTCCCTGGTGGTCGACGACAACCACAAGATGCGCGGCGCGCTCGAGAAGCTCGGCGGGCGGATCTACAAGACGTACCGCGTGTACGAGGTCGACGTCCCCGCCCGGCCGACGCCGTAGCGGGCGCGCGAGCAGCGCCCTGCCCCCTGCTCGCGGGGGAGGGCAGCGTGCTCCGGGCGGTCTCTAGAACGCGAGCGGCGGGAGCTCGGCGAGCACGCTCGGATCGCGAATGGTGGCGTACTCGCGCAGCCGCATCAGGGCCTCGCGCTCGATCTGGCGCACCCGCTCCCGCGACAGGTTCATGCCCTTCCCGACCTGGGACAGGGTGCGGAACTGGTTGTCCTCGAGCCCGTACCGACGCGAGAGCACGTACCGGTGGCGATCGGACAGCACCCGGGCGAACGCGTCGAGCATCCGACGGATCTCCTGGCTGTGGATCGCCTCGTTGTCGGCGTCGATCGTGGTCTCGTCGGCCATGAAGTGCTCGAGCGACCGCGCCCGCGGGCCGTCGTCGACCGGCTGATCGAGCGACACCGTCTGGCCCTGCGACAGGAGGAACTCGGCGCGCTTCTTGTCGATCCCGACCTCGTCGGCGAGATCCGCGACGTTGAACTCCTCCCCGATGTCCTCGAACCGCTTGATCGCCTTGCGCAGGTTGCGGGTCTGCTCGACCGCGCAGCCGGGCAACCTCACGGGGCGGCCGGTGTGGTCGATCGCGCGGGTCATCTGGGCCCGCACCCACCACCGGGCGTAGGTCGAGAACCGGATCCCCCGCTCGGGATCGAACCGCTTCGCCGCCCGCAGCAGCCCGATGTAGCCCTCCTGCACCAGGTCCGACTCGTCCATGAACGGGCCGGCGAGCTTGCGCGCCTCCCCGTGGGCGATCCGCCGCCCCGACATCGCGAGCTCCCACCGGATCGCCTCGGCCTCGGCCCACGCTTGCTTCGCCTCGCGCGCGCGCTCGCGCAGGGTCTGGTCGGACCGGTGGGACCGCCACACGCCGTTGATGGCTTCCTCCAGGCGATCCACCATCCCCGCCCGGGTGCGCTCGGCCCGCTTGGGTCGGCGGGTGAGGACCGTCTCGGCGACCTCGATGCCTTTGATCGCCTCCTTCGCCCGCTTCTCGGCGCGATGGATCCGGCGAGCCATCTCTTTCTCTTGCTCGGCGCTCAGACGTTCGGACTTCTTCTGCCGGGGAACGAACGACTCGATCGCCATCATCCTCTCCCGTTCGAAAGACCTGGTGTTCCGCACGAACCGCCCGGTTGGCCGCGACTGTTGGTGGCCGCCCGGACGCGCTGTCACCCGAACGCCACAGGCGCTCGGTGAGGCGAAAGTGAACCACAAGTGGGGCCTGGTTGTCCCGTGTTTGCAATCAAACGACGAACGGGGCCCGTCGCACGCTGCGAGCTACTGGTACATCACCCCCCAGGAACCTTCCTTCTTCATCTCGTACCGGTTGGACCACCCGATGATTCCGGTCTCGGCGTTGGTCAGCTGGAAGCGCACCACGACGTAGTCGGTCTGCGCGTCACTCGTCGACGCCGACAGGCTCTCGACGGTGCCTTCGAGGAAGTAGTCGACGCCGGCCAGCGCCTGCAGGCGGCCCACGTCGGAGACTTCGCCGGAGGCCTTCATCGAGCGCTCCTTCTGGATCTCGTCGATCAGATCACGGTTCACGATCGCCAGCCGACCCGCCGAGGCGGAGATCAGCTCGTCGGTGATGAGGGTCGAGAAGATCTCGGCGTCGATCAGGAACCGGGAGCGGTTCTCCACGTCGAGCACCGCGATCCTCGGCGGGGTCTGGGTGTTCGACAACACCGGCGCCTGCAGGAGGTCACTCGCCATCTGTCCGGCGACCGCGCGCACGTCGCGCGACTCGATCCCGGTTCCCTCCACCTTGCTCTCGGCGTCGGGGTCGACGTACTTCGCCTTGTGCGTGCAGCCCACCGCGAGCGCTGCCAGGATCATCCTCATCATTTACCTCCGGAACACAAGGACAGAGGTGGGCTGTTCGCCCACGTGGATCGGGACCACTCGGCCGTCGACGCGGAGCTCGTGTGGGCCGGGCGCCGGATCGAGCGCCACCAGCCACAGCGTCTCCGGCAGATCGTCCCACGCGCGGGTGTCCGCCGCGGGGTTGGTCGCGGCGCCAGCGATCCATACCGCGGCGCCGACCGCGTACAGGGCGAGCGCCACCGTCTGGTCGTCGCTGTCGCGCGCGATCTGCGACGCCACGTCGCCAGCCTCGACCAGCGCCCACCCGACGAACGGCGCGGCGTCCTTGAACGCCGCCTTCCCCTTGAGGAACCCGTCGACCCACCGCCCGCCGCGGGTCGACGCCTGGTAGGTCAGGGAGTCGAGGTACGCCGGGGCGACCGGCGCGCCGTCGAACCACAGCTCGGGCTCGCGCGGCTCGCTCCGCGGGACGATCCGCAGGATCTCCCCGTACCGCCCGGTGGCGACCTTCGACGGGCCCACGCCGTCTTCGACCCACAGCACCAATCGTGGCGGGTGGGTGACCAGCTCCTCGAGCGTGCGCGCGTCGCCGGCGACCTGGTCCGACACCGCCGCCCCGTCGCGCGCGACCGCCTCGCGCCACCCGACGACCAGCGGCTCGAGGGCGTCGAACGCGCGGTCCACGTCGCGGCGGCGGAGCGGGCGCAGATCCTCTGGCCAGGACCGCTTCGGGCTGTCGAGCGCGAGCGCTCGGAGGTCGGTCGCGCGCGACAGGGCGCCCGAGATCGCCTCCTCCGGGTCGCGCGGGTGGGCGAGCAGCCCGGCCGGCAGCCCGGACAGCAGCAGCACGCGCGCCGCGTCCACCCCGCGCGGGCCAGCCGACCCGGCGCCGGGGGACTCCGAGGGATCTGCGGCGCCGAGCCGGGACGACAACAGCGCGGTGAGCTCGCGCACGTACATCGCGTCGACCGCCTGGGTCATCGAACGCTGCGCGTTGTTCGGCTCGCCGATCCGCTCGTACGCGAGCGCCTGGAGCACGAACGCAGGGACGAAGTCCGCTCGGTACTGGAACTGGCTCGTGCCCGTGTCGGCGAGCACGGCCGACTTGGTCATCGCCAGTGTGTTTCCGTAGTCGCCCTGCTCGAACAGCAGCAGGCCCAGGTACTGGAACGCCATCATCTTCTCGAACGGGTCGCCCTTCCACTCCTTGGTGCGCTCCGCCCCGACCATCGCCCGGACCTCGCCTTCGGCCCGAAAGTCTTGCATCTGCACCACCGCCGCGCGCAGCGCGCGTTCGGCCTCGTCGGTCTCCCCGACCCGCAGGGCGAGCGAGGCGAGCCGCACGGTCTCGAGCGTTCGATCCGGGCCTGGCTGCGCGGCGAGCGCACGTTGGGCCTCGAGGTCGGACGGCGGAGGGG